>JBFWMP010000175.1:0-5318 GCA_050251575.1 Clostridia bacterium | reverse complement strand
CTTGCAGTAATCTTTCTGATAACATTTTATTAGCCTCCTCATAATGAATAGTTTTTCTTAATATATATTACCACCGATAGAGACAACTTAAACAAGGCAAATTGGGGAAGGCAAACGGGGACGGTTCTTGCTTGCCTTTTCGGGAGAGTTATTAATAAACGAGTAATATAAGTTGAAATAAAATTATTAATAGGACAATCTACTCTTCTAATATGATGTACTAAGTGTTATATTAGGAGGATGAATCGTGAGTGAAGATTCTAAGAATATATTTAAAATTGCAAGCGTATATACAGGAACAATACTGGGAGCAGGTTTCGCTTCAGGGCAAGAAATAAAGCAGTTTTTTGTATACTATGGACCGCAAAGTATTTACGGTTTAATTCTTTCAGCTGTTTTATTTGCATTGATTGGAATAGTGGTGTTAAATAAGATTTATAGTAAGAGAATTTGTACCTATGACCAATATATTGTTCCACTGGTAGGAGTGAGGGCAGAGCATTTTATAGAAATATTGGTATGCCTTTTTATGTTGTCAAGTTTTTGCGTAATGGTGGCAGGAAGCGGTGCTATTTTTTATGAGGAATTTCGTATTAATAAAGAAATAGGCATTATAGTAATGGTAATCCTATGTTTAATAGTATTTCTTTTTGATGCAAAAGGAGTAGTGGCAATAAACACACTATTAACGCCAATTATGTTAATAGGAATAGCTCTTTTAGGGAGTTACATTCTTATTTTTAAGGATACAGATGTGATAGCATTGACCAATATAGCCCAAAAAGCAGCCTATAACTGGTTTTCTTCTTCATTAATATATGTAAGTTATAATACATTGACGATTGTTGTAATTATGACGGCATTACATCCTCTGATAACAAAAAGAAAAGTAGCTATAATAAGCGGACTACTAAGCGGATTGGCACTGGGCATTATAGCCTTCATACTTTGGGCAGTACTTCTTATGTTTTATTCTGATATATTACCTTATGAAATCCCTTTTTTGCATATCATAATGAAGAAAGGTAAAGTCATGGAGCTTATTTATATATTCATTCTCTACTGTGCCATGTTTACTACCGCAGTATCAAGCGGTTTCGGCTTTCTGAATAGAGCAGCTCATTGGCTGAAAATAAATAGAAAAATATGTATTATATTGTTTTGCGGATTAGCTATACCTCTTGCACAAATTGGATTTTCCAATATGGTAAAAAATATGTATTCCCTATTTGGATATCTAGGAATGTTTATGATTGTGATTATATTATTTGATGGGATTAGGGGACTGGTAAGTTCAAAAAGGCATATTCAATAGAATATGCCGCTAGTCATTATTTGCAGATTCTCTAATCTTAGCATCTAGTTCTTCAATATCATCAGCAGTAATAAGCTCGTCTCCTATTACTGCAATAGGCCCCTCGGCGCATTCGCCACAGTGTCCCATACATTGTTCAATTTCAATTTCAAAGGTATCATTTTCTAAGTCACTTGCCAGGGCATCGGTACCAAATCCGAAGTTGTTTTCGCAGAAATGGATAATTGGTTTATCCACAATATGTCCTCCTTTCCTGGGGCAACTTGCCCTAATCATAATATAGTATAACCAATAATAATAGAAGTATTATAAAAATGCATTATCTTGATATTAAGAGGTATAGAAAGGATTTGTAGTATAAATCAACATAGTAATAGAAAATGACCATTTTTTACTGTTGAATAATAATTCAAAATGTATTAAGATATATAAGTCGCTGCAAGTGACAAAATTACGGGGTTTAGCGCAGTTTGGTAGCGCACATGGTTTGGGACCATGGGGCCGGGGGTTCAAGTCCCTCAACCCCGACCATAAATTAGCATATCAAGATGGCTTGACTTAAGACAGAAGATGTGCTATATTATTTTAAGTTAAGGGCGCATAGCTCAGCTGGGAGAGCACCTGCCTTACAAGCAGGGGGTCATAGGTTCGATCCCTATTGTGCCCACCATTTAACTAATAAATAATTAAATAGATGTGCTGGTGTAGCTCAGCAGGTAGAGCAATTGACTTGTAATCAATAGGTCGGGGGTTCAATTCCGTCCACCAGCTCCATTATTAGGAGGGGTTCCCGAGCGGCCAAAGGGGGCAGACTGTAAATCTGTTGTCAGTGACTTCGATGGTTCGAATCCATCTCCCTCCACCAAAAGCTGTAGTTTTAAAACTACAGCTTTTTTTTGCGAAAATCCGTCTTTTCTCTTGAATATTCGCTCTCTAAGGAGTAATATAAGATAGAAAATATGAGGTCATATAGAATGAATAGATAGGGGGTAATAAATGAACATAAAAAAGTATATTATTGTAGTTTTTAGTATAGTGGGTATTTTTGTTGCCGCTGCAGGAGGTTTTATTGTTGCAGGAATGGTAAGCCAGTCTCAGAATTCAGATGAAACTGAGCAGCCTTTAGTATTAGATAAGCTGGAGACTTTTCAATTAAATAAAAAAATTAATATTTTGATAATGGGAACGGATCAAAGTGGGATGCGTTCTGACGTAATGATGTTGGCTAGCCTTGATTCAAAAACTAAAAAGCTCAGTGTTCTTTCTATTCCTCGGGACACGAGGGTGAAAATTGATAATAAATATCAGAAAATCAATGCCGCACTGGCGATAGGTCAAGAAGAATTGGCGGTACGTAAGGTGAAGGAAATCACCGGCATGCCGATACACTATTATGTTACGGTGAATTTTGGCGGATTTAGAAACATCATAGATATATTAGGGGGTGTAGATTTTGATGTACCTCAAAATATGTATTATAATGATCCTTATCAAAATTTGCATATCAATCTTAAAAAAGGGATGCAGCATCTGGATGGTAAAAAGGCGGAGCAATTTGTTCGATTCAGGCAGTATCCTGAAGGAGATCTCGGCAGAGTTAAGGCACAGCAAGCATTTATCAAGGCATTAGTTGGCCAAAAGTTAAAGATGGAGTATATATCAAAAACTGATGATTTATATAAGACTGTTAAGAATAATGTAAAAACAAATATCAGTGCATTGGATGTGACGAAAAATTTATCTGCAGTAAGGGCTCTGACTTCAGATAATGTACAAATGTTTCAATTACCTGGAGAAGCTAGAATGATTAGTGAAATATCATATTATATACATGATGATGCGAAAACGATAGAGCTTATTGAGCAACAGTTTGGATATAAATTAAATTCAAAATGATTTGCAATATATTTCCGGTAACAACATAAGGTTATTTATGCTACAATAATATAAAAAGCATTTAAAGGTTCGACTAAAATGTCGGACCTTTTTTGATTTTTAGATGTGAGGTGAAATTGATGGATCCAGTGACGCATGCGTTGGTTGGTGTTGGCATTTCAAAGCTGGCGGGGCAGAATATGTCGATTGATAATCCAGCTTTTATGGGAGTTTTAATTGGCTCTATGGCACCTGATTTAGATATTATATTACAAAAATGGGGGGACTATTTTTATTTAAAAAACCATAGAGGTATCTCTCATTCTATTGTAGGGTTAGCCGCTTTTGCAGGATTGATTACTTTATGTTTGATGCCATTTTATAGAGAGTTTAATATAATAAATGTGTTTTGGTGGACATTGTTAGGATGTTTATCACATAGTGGAATTGATATGCTTAATTCTTATGGAGTGCAGTTCTTATGGCCTATATATAAAAAGAAGATAGCATTTGGACTGTTTGTCATATTCGATCCTATTGTATTTTTGTCGTTGGTGTTGCACCTATTGCTCCGAGGGACAGCTGCTGATGCAGCATTGATTGGAACGGTATCCTATATCTTCCTGCGGATGTTTATGCTATGGGGAGTTAAATATAATATTAGAAATTATTTTAATGCAGATAAAAAAACTGTAAAAATTATTCCGTCTATGATAGGTATTTTTAAGTGGCACTTTATTATACAAATGGCAGAAATGGTGATTGTGGGAGAAAAGAATATTTTCAGAAAACAAATAAGAATTTTAAGGAAACTTAAGTTTTTAGATGAGTCCATTATTAATAAGGTTATCCACACACCAATAGCTAAGTTTTTTTCAGAATTTACGCCGTTTTATCATGTTGTATGGGATGAGACGGAAAAGGTGTTCAGCTTTATAGATGTACGTTACTATTTTAGAAACACTTTTCTTCACCATGCTACTGCATGGGTAAATGATGAGTTTGAAGTGATAGATCAGAAGTTTCATCCTTATTCTATAAAAAGAAGTGTAGATATACCGGCTTGATATTAACATATTAAAAGGTCTGTTGTTTCTAAAATAGAAGATAATATAAAAATTCCATTGTGTTAATAAAAAAATAGTGATATAATTTAATTATCAATTAAAATGGAGGGAGAATATGGTTTTGCGAAAATTGAATGTTAAGTATTCTATTTTACTGATACTAGTATTCATGTTTGTTGTAATGCTTATTAGTCTCCATTTTAGTAATCAATTTATTAATTTCAGTAATACTATGAGGGATATTAAACATAGTGTTTTTAATGACTATTTGGAGCAAGGCATTATATCTAATTTATCATTATTGGAATCAAAAACTGTGGTTCGCAGTACCTTGAGGTTTTTGCGGATAAAAAGTATTTTGGTAATGGCATTGATGCTTGTAGCATCTTTAAAGACGCATATTAAAAGAGGATATCGTGCACTTGAGCCACTATTTACTGAAGCTTATGATACAAGAATGTATATACTCTCTCGGATGAACTTTGGGAAATATAAGGATGGAGGCCTCTTACAAAGCTAAAATAGCTTTTGAGGGGGTGAAATCAATGACTATGGAAAACTATATTATGCTAGGAGTATTTTTAGCTGTCTGTGTAGTTTCAGGCTGGTACTTCATTAAGACAAGCAAGCCTAAGAAAGAAAGCAAATAAGAATTGTTTTGATTATATAGATGATATTACATTTAGAAGGTAAATAGCTTCGTGCTATCTACCTTTTTTTATTCTTTAAATAACGGGCTATTAGGATCATAGGGGTTTCAGGCTGGCGGAAATGAAGAATGGTTTCTAAAATTCATGCAGAGTTAAAGTTCTGCCTGAACCTAAGAATAGTGTTTGTTTTGCAGTCTTTATGAATTTATGTATAAAAGAGAAGAGGTTGGTTCAAACTACCAACATAAGAAGTATTGACATGCTAATAGGAACGTGTTAATATATAAAAGTCGCACTGAGGAGCGAGGTTAAAATTACCAGCAAAAAAGGTGTTGACAGGAGTAAGGGATTATGTTAAGATAGTTTTTGTCGCCTCACGAGGTGATGAAGAAATTACCAAGAAAAAAGCTG
>JBFWMP010000174.1:0-5339 GCA_050251575.1 Clostridia bacterium | reverse complement strand
GAATTGTTACAAATAAAATCAATATTAAATATATAAAAAACAATATTGTAATGAAATTATAAGACTATAATAACAAAATATATCATTATAAAAATGATTAATGAATAAATTGAAAAGATATTAAAACACGAAAATGCAATATAATTTAAGGCAATAAACCATTATAAAATACTTCAAAAGGACAAACTTATGGGAAGCGGAGAAGGTTTGAGATATAAGACAGCTAATTTAATAATACAACATAGTTAAATGATATAGAAAACGGTAAAAATAGTATGAAAAAGCAGTAAAATAGTAGCAATTTAATTTGTACAATGAGAGTACTTTGTTCTAAACAATCCATAAGCTTGCTAGGTTACTGCCGCCATGATAGGCTCCATTTGCAGGGAAAGCCAGCAATTGATAAAATACGGTACAGGTGAGGTCAGACAATGCAAAAAGTAGTATTCGACAAGGAATTCCTTTGGGGTTGTGCAACCGCAAGCTACCAAGTAGAGGGTGCAGTAGAAGAGCATGGCAGGAAACCTTCTATATGGGACACCTTCTGTGAGAAGCCCGGGGCAATCCTGAATGGAGATGATGGAAGCGTCGCAACTGACCAATATCATAGATACAAAGAAGATGTCTCCTTGATGGATGAACTTGGATTTCAGGCCTATAGGTTTTCTATTGCATGGCCGAGAATTATGCCTGAAGGAAAAGGAAAGGTTAACGAGGCTGGGGTTTCATATTACAGGAATCTTTGTGAGGAGTTGCACGCAAAAGGCATGAAGGCTGTGGCAACTTTGTACCACTGGGATCTTCCTCAGATCTTGCAGGATGAGGGCGGCTGGACCAATCGAGAGACATCCTATGCATTTGCTGCCTATGCAAAGGTGTGCTATGAGCAGCTTGGAGCATATGTCGACCAATGGATTACGCTTAATGAACCTTTCTGCAGTGCATATCTAGGCTACCTTTATGGTGAACATGCTCCCGGACATACGAATGCGAGAGAAGCCTTTGATGCAGTGCACCACTTGAATCTTGCACATGGTCTATCTGTAAAAGAATTCCGGAAGATTGGGTTGTCAACTCCCATTGGGATAACACTGAATCCGATTGCCCCTCGTCCTGCTACGAGAAAGCCGAAAGATAGGAAAGCCAGTGAGCTTGCAAGAGCAATAACAACAGAAGTATTTTTGCATCCATTGATGGGAAAAGGGTACCCCTCTCTTGTGACTGAAACACTTAAAATTACCTTCCCAGTGCAAGCTGATGATATGGACATCATTGCCGAACCAATCGATTTCATAGGCCTCAATTATTATAATGAAGGAGCAGTGGTCTACGATGAGGAGGAACCTTTTGCATACCGTGAGGTCCCTGTCTGGCAAAGGACAACTGACATGAATTGGCCTATTGTGCCGTATGGATTATTACGGTTGCTTCACTATTTTGATGACGAGACCCAAGGCCTTCCCATCTATATTACAGAAAATGGATGTGCAGCCAATGATGTGGTAGAAGAGGGCAGGGTGCATGACTTGATGCGCTGTGATTACCTGAATCAACACTTTGCAATCTGTAAGCAAGCAATTGATGAAGGAGTCAAGTTAAAGGGTTATTTTGTATGGTCTTTTCTCGATAATTTCGAATGGGCTTTTGGTTACTCGAAGCGCTTTGGCGTCGTATATGTCGACTATGAGACCCAGGAGAGAATCATAAAAGATAGTGGTTATATGATGCGAGATGTGATATCAGGCTATTGTGAATTTTAGTATTAGAAAAAATTGGGCCTAATTTTCTAAATTTCGGTCTTGCACCCCTCAATCATTTTTCTTACTATATATCATTCATTCCCGAGCGAGTGCCGGGAAAGCAAGGTGAGATACCCCGTCCCTTGGGGCGGAAAAGGAGGCAACGCCTCCTAAGTCCAGGGCTTGCCCTGGGGTATTGATACCTTTCATTATGATTTGTAATACGCATTGATGGGGGCAGGGCATGGAATATGTACTTGTTTTGTGTATAGGGTGCATCGCTGGCATTGTAACTGGCCTGATAGGTGCAAGCGGTGTTATGGTTGTAGTTCCGGCCTTTATTATACTTGGCTACACTACTTCCGATGCTATTGGAGCAAGCCTTTTTATAGATACCATAGCATCATTGGTAGTAGCGTGGACATATTACCAAAATAAAAATCTGAATCTTAAACAAGGTATTTGGATAACCATAGGGTCTGTCAGTGGTGCGCAGATAGGTAGCTTTATATCGCCTTTCATTCCAGAGGTTGGATTGAGCAGCGCTTTCAGTATATTTTTGGTAATTACGGCGGTGTTATTTTGGTTCAGAGGGGCCAAAGTTGGTGTGCCTAATTTAAACGGTAATGATGCTAACCCCCAACAATCGCGTATATTGAAGCTTTTAAGATCCAATGTCATAGTTTCCAGTTTATTGCTTGGAATCCTAGTAGGTATAATAAGTGGGCTATTTGGAGCAGGCGGCGGGGTTATGATTTTGCTTATTCTGGTATTCGTCATGCAGTACAGCATGCATGAAGGTATAGGCACTTCTACGCTCATAATGGCCTTTACTGCTGCGTCGGGGACAATAGGACACGCCATTACATCTAATCTTCCATTAAAAGCCTCGATCTTTGGAGCAATAGGCACAGTAATCGGAGGGCGTTTCGCTGCAAAGCTTGCCAACAAGGTTAATGAAAAAGTTTTGAGCAAGGTTATGGGAGGTGTATTCGTTGCATTGGCAGTTATCATGTTAGCAACTACTGGTATAAACAACTGACGTTGTACGGTGCATGATACAATAGGGTAGAGATGCAATGAATCTAATACTTTACCATGAAAAAAATTACCAAGAATTCAATTATGATGTAATCATGATACTACTATAGTAGTATCGTTATATGAAAAATAAGGAAACTACGCAGGTATACCTATACAAGTCTGAGCAGGAAGCCTATGTGAGCTGTTGTATTCTGACTTGACGCCATACCTTGTATCCCATCAATACATTACTTCTCATATGCTTTATAATTTGAGATAGTTCCATGAAAAATACAAATTACTGTTATGATTCAATAGGAAATATGCTATCGTATTTTTAAGTGAGATAGGATTTAGATGGTACCAGAAGTTACTTGGAAGGAGGAATTTGAACGACTCAATCGCAAGATTGACCGTCTTTCTGCGACCAATGAGAAACTGGTCCTTCAGGGGATCAAGCAGTCTTCCCAGCTCTCCGAGCTCACTGACCAGAACAAGACACAGTCCCAAATAATCGACAAGCTTTCCTGCACCATTGATGAACTCAAGCAGGTCATAGCCTCCAGGGATGCAAGGATAGCACAGCTTGAGGAGCAGAAGCACAGCAGCAAGCCGGCCTCCATCAACAAGGGGGAACCTTCTTCCACCAAGAAGAAAACCCGCAGTTAGATGGACCATAAGGGTACAACCTTGCCTCTCAAGGAAGCCCCTAATGCTGTTTATTGTTACCTCATGGTGATTGATTCCAGGAATGACCAATTCCATGGCGTGTCTGCCTGCCTGCAATTCGGAAGCAACCTCAAGGCTATTGTCGTCGCCCTCTTCTCGAACGATATCGGAGAAAAGAATTTTAGACTGAGCACGCTGAAGATGAAGGATGCAGGGTCGTTCCGCTCTGCTGATGGCATCTCCAATTTCTGCTCGGTTTTCTCCAGCATTGATACGGTCAGAAAGAACGGAGGCAAAACCTTCGGGGCCCTAACACAGTTGTTCAATAACTCATGCTCCTTGGCTTTTTCAACTAACTTCTGTTTGGTATATCTAAATTGTTATAAGATGTAAAAAAATATTATAACAATAATTAATAATAGTAAAACATATAAAAACAGAATTAAAGTTATATTAATTAAAATTACAGCTATATTAAAATATTATCGAAAAATATATTAAAAGATACTGAAATAAATAAGTATCACAGTATTCTTGCATGATTCATAATAATACTTGTACGACTGATGAACTGGGTATATACTGTTGTTTAAGGTTTACATCCATGGCAAAGACAATATCATTCCACCTGCAGAAGGGTGGTGTAGGAAAGACTACCATCTCAGGAACGCTTGCTTGCCAATCTGCTTTGGATGGGTATAGTACGTTGTTGGTAGATGTCGATCCTCAAGGAAACGCTTCTTCGTGGTTTTTGAAAGAAGCACCTCAGTATGAATTAGCCGATGTTGTCCAAGGAAGGTGCTATATCCAGGATGCTATCATTCCCATACCACAGATACAGAACATGTCTTTACTTCCTACTTTTGGAATCGGGGGAACCTTAAAACTGTATGCTGAAACTAAATTAGCCGAAGAACCTTTTGTCTTACAGGATTTAGTACATGAAGTTTCGGATTCTTTTGACAGGATAATCCTTGATCTTTCACCTGGACTTGGCCGATTGGAACGTGCAGCGCTTATCTCTAGTGATGAAGTCATCACACCGATGACTCCTGAGGTATTTAGCCTTGATGGACTTGAAATATTCATTGATGAATTGGCAAGATTGAAGAAGAATCTACGATCGACAGTGAGCCATTCAAAAATTATCATAAATTCTTTTGATAACAGGATCAAACAACACCGTGACATCTATAATGCAGCATGTAAAGGGGTGTTCACAGTATACAAGATTCCGGTCGATCCTCTTTTCAGAAAAGCTCAGGAAGCAGGCTATGCGCCTCAGCTTTTTAAAGCAAGGGGAAGAGGGTTGAAAGAAAGTACGGTTGGAGCGATCAAGACACTTAATAAAGATATTTGGAGATAAGGTATGGCACTGAAGAAAAACCCGAATGTGGAAAATGAATTGGTTATGGATGAGAGCATCAGTGGGCAGAAAGCAAAGGAATTATTCTCAAATGAACCGAAGAAAAGGAAAAAAGAGAATAAGGTACTCACTACGTTTTCAATAGAACCATCGTTCAAGCGGGAGTTGGAAGAACTGTTCCAGAGTATGGGCTTGGGCTGGGCTGCAGGAATACGATTTTCACTTCGCGAATTTGCAAAAAAACATGCTGAGGATTAGTCGTTTTGCTTGTTATCGCCATACTCCATTCTTGTACAAAATACCTTGCATTTCGATAGAAAAAGTTCGTTAATTATGTGCAATAATTAGATTATACCTATATTGAAAATACATGATACAATATAGATACTATATGTATATATTAAGGAAAAATATCATAATACTACTGTATAAGTAAGAAAGATTAAAGGAACAGTAATAAAACATACATAAAATATATGTAAGTATATATTAATAAATATCGTAAATATATTTTAAAGTATTATAGCAAAATAGAACCTATT
>JBFWMP010000173.1:0-5344 GCA_050251575.1 Clostridia bacterium | reverse complement strand
TTACTCTGCTGTTATGCCTGTTGTGAGCCTTGCTTCTCCAGATAAAGATTGTCCTGCTCCACCACATCTCCGTTACTGGAAAGTGAATTACTTCGAGTTCAATTTTGACCTGATAGACCTCATTCTTACTATTAATCAGTATTATAAAGCTGTTTCTAAGATAGAAGTAGCACGATTGGACAGATTCACTGAGTATGATGTTTTTGGTACGGTTTACAATATAAGTAATCGAACATTGAAAGATTCAAATATCATTGAGAGAACCTATTTCAAACTTATAGAGAGAGTAGACCGTGGTGAAGCGAAATCAACAAGGGATTACGAAGATAGAGTGGATTTATTAAACCTCCTCCCAGGGCAGGATGTATTAAGGTTTGAAGCAGCTTATACCAGACCAAAGATTCGCTATGAATTCAAGAATAATAAGAATATCCCAAAGTATGAAGAAAAGCCTCTGGGCATGTTTCAATATTCCTCGACTCCATTATTCCCGGGATGCTTTGGAGAACTTGTCAATATGGGTTTTCAACACTATTTGTTTGAACGGATTATTAGTAAGTATCATTTAGATAAGACAATCACCACCCGACCAAATCTTTATAAGGTAATAAATAATAGTAGTCTTTTCAGCCCTTGTAAGGCTTCTACTGCTAAGAAGATAATCAGATTCTTGAATGGAGACACCAAAGCAATAAGCTACAGCCACAGCACCATTAATGAATATAAAAGGCTGATATTAGAAACTGGGT
This sequence comes from Clostridia bacterium, assembly GCA_050251575.1. Lineage (GTDB taxonomy): Bacteria > Bacillota > Clostridia > SK-Y3 > SK-Y3 > X23. The sequence goes on along the minus strand of JBFWMP010000173.1, from coordinate 4,595 downwards.
ATCATTATATAACCGCTGACTTTGAACTACCTCCTATAACATTTGATTACATACACAATAGCTTAACATGTGAGCAGAAGATAAGCATCTCCAAATATAGAAGTAGTGATTTGATAAAAGATAACATCGACCAGTACTATTCCTTAAATAATTAAATTATAGTCGTAGTTACAAATGGGGTGTGAAGAGGGATAATATATACCACTATCTTATCAGAGTGTAGTTTAGACTTCAAAATCTCCTCTTTTATATCAAAACACATAAAAGATTCAATTGTCTACAGGTATCCAATAGGTACATCTGAACAGATGCCTTATTACTATCAATTATAATCAATATTGAATATATAACAGGGGAGTACCTTATAGGAGCAAGATTTTCACCCTGCTCCCACGGTTCTTAAATAATACTTTAAATTATTGGGGATATAAGGATAACTGAATTAAGCCTTGAGTTTACATTTAATCTTTTCTATATTACCGATAGCTGACTTCACTTCTTGGGGTAAAGGAACTACAAACCTTCCTTTGAATATGGCAATCTTCTTCATCCAAATAGCTGACTTGCCGCAAGGAGTGGATAGAATAGCACGAATTATCTTACCACCTACTTTCAGAGTAAATTCATCATCCAAAGCAGCTACAACAGCAATCATGTTATTTGCGTTAAGGGAAATATCTTCGGGAAGCAATACACCCCTTATGCAAACTGATAATTCAATATCTAATCCAACATCCTGACTGTATTTTATTATCATTGATGTAAGTAACTTATTTAGTCCTTCTGCAAATCCCCGGCTCATATCGTCCTCGCCAGTAAGATGGTGTACTGATTCGTGAAGAAACACGCCCAATGCTTTCTCAAGCCCATCACTAAGTACATTCCTACGGAGGTATATCTGTTGGTTTTTCGGATGGTACAGTCCAGTAATATCATCATTGTTGGCATATTGATCGAAGATTTTAATATTACCAGGAGCTTCAATTCCGGCTACTGCTGCATACACTGGCAGGAGATTAAGCACCTCATTCTCGTTCTTGTTTAATTCTGATGAAAACGAAAATTCATAGTCATCATTCAGACCAAAAGTATCATCCTTTATGCCTCCAAGTCTTAGTATGCGGGCTATATTATACTCAACGTTGATTACCTTGAAACCAAGCTGCTGTGCCTCCCTACAAGCTATATCTGATGTGAATAGATGAGCGTTTTCTCCATATAAACGTTTAAAGACATCAGCCCATACTTCTGGATAACATGAATATAAACCGGAGTAGAATTCAATATACCTATCCCTTTCTGATGAAGGCATGACTGCAACCTTAATGAAAGATTCAATTATATCAGGCTCATTTACTGTTTCAATGATGTCCCTGATGTATATGTCAATTAAATTTTCTGCACTATTTCAGTTGAAAAATCGGCAGTCTAATTGGCAAAAGAGAAAAAACTTTTTCAAGAATCCAGTTGACAGTGAGCCTCCCCCATATGATTCCCAGCCGTCGAGCCGTCCCACTCTGCCCAGAGGATATGCCTCTGTAGAAGGGCAATGGGGCAAAGCAGGCCGGCTAGCCTGTTAGGCTATCATACGGGTCCCTCTCACTATCAACCGCACTTAAAAAACTTTTTTCACGCTCGCCTGTAAGTTGTATTCTATTTTCAAAGTACATCATGTCATACCTTATTCTGTCCACTTACATATTACTTGCTTCCAACCACTCCTTTGTTTCCTTGTATCGGTATGAGTTACCGTTCATATTAACCAGGTATGATTTATGTGTTAGGCGATCAACCATGGCTGCAGTCATTACAGGATCGTGAAAAATCTCACTCCATCTCTCAAAAGATAAGTTTGTGGTAACAATTGTAGATTTTCTGCCGGCTCGTAGCGATAAATGTGTAAAAAGTAGTTCAGCACCTTCTTTATCGAAAGAGATATATCCCAGTTCATCTAAAATCACGAGATCGTATTTAATAAATTTGCTTTCAAATCTTCGCAATAATTGTTGTGAACGACATTCCTTTAAATGGTTTACAAAAAGAGGTACTGTTGCATACCAAACTTTATACCCTTCCATACAAGCAGCAATCCCCAAACCTATGGAAATATGCGATTTCCCAGTACCGGCATTCCCTGCAAATATTACATTTTGACCCTGTTTAATGAAGTCTAGGGAACGTAAAATCTTAAGTTTCTTTTGTCCATCTTCCGGCAGATGGGAGATACTGATATCCTCAAGATACTTCTTGTAAGGGAATTCAGATTGACGGATTCGGCTTTCTTTCGCATTAAGAAAGCGAGCCTCACATTCCTTTTCAAGCAATGAATGTAAAAACTTTTCATAGCTAATATCCTGGCTATTTGCCTCCTTAGCATACTCGATAAAATTTTGCCGTACTTCAGGCAATCTTAATATTTTGCTGTATTCTTCAATTTCCTTGTATAATACTTTTTGGGATTTCTCCATTAATGGATTTGTGCCTCCTTTGTTTCAATATTCGATGATGATGGGATTAGTCGCCCTAATGCCTCTAACAAATCATTCGATCGTGATGAAATCTCCTCTGATTGTGTAGCAGTATAATCTTGTTTTGGGTTTTCACTCTGATTGCACAAGAATTTAATTTTATCTGTGGTGATCTCAATCACTCCCGAATCATGCAGCCTTTCAATGGCTGATTCTACCGCATCTATCGTTTTTTCTCTCAAATATAAAAGTAACTCTACAAAATCCTTTTCTCGTCTGCTATAATACTTAGTGTAAAGGTTTTTAATTTGTGTATGGGCCTGTGCCATTGCCACACTATTTGGCAATGCGCCAGGCTTTCTTTTTAGGGTATTTAGGTAATGGTCAAGCTCAATACTCCACTCATGAGGGCCGTGCTTCCTGCTATGACTGGCTACCTTTTCATAGTTATAGAAGCAGATGATTCGAGTAGAGTATGCCTTGATTTTTAGCATTTTACCAACGTATCGATCAGGAACTGAATAGTGGTTTTGATCAAAAGTCACACATGAGTATTTATCTGCTTTTGCGTGTGTAATCCTTGCTGCATCAAAGGTGGGAAGATGAGTCCTTAAACAGCATTTTTCATCTTCAAACAGCTCTAATGCAGATTTGCCTGTGAGTTGCTGTTCTTTTTGATTAAGACGGTTACAGACTTCTTGTAGATAACAATTCGCTTCTTCTACTGAATTGAATGAAGTTCGACCACTAAAAGCTTTACGACGGATATATTCAACACTTCGCTCCACGTGACCTTTTTCGTTTCCTTTTCTAATGCCACAAAACCTAAATGCAAATCCATAATAAATACTTAGTTGCAGTAGTGCTTCTGTAGGCTCTTTTTCACTAAGTCCGACAAACTTTTTGACTGCCACTTTCATGTTATCATAGACCATCTGGCCATATGAGCCATTGATAGAATCAAAAAATCTGGCATGAGCCTCTTGGAAGCATTCAGTCTTTTGGTTTATAAATAAAACTGCATACCGATAATTACTATAAGCCGCTGTAAAGACTGCCAGCTGCAGCTTGCATTTCTGCTCATCAATTTCAAGTTTTACTTCTCCCCAGTCAAATTCACAAGTATGCCCAGGATCATATAACCCTTTTATATAGGCTTCAGCCCCCTTACCCTCAATTTCATTAACCACGTTACACACGGTAGTATATCCTATGTCAAAACCTTTGTTTGCAAGTGCTTCGTAAATGTCGATTTTCTTTTTTAGTTGTTTACCTTCACCACGCTGGCGTTTTTTTCGGTTTTCCTCGAGATATGTTTCAATTTCAGTAACAATATCTTCTGTTAGCTTTCTTTTTGCTCTTGTAGAAGCATCATACTTTGGAGTCTCAACAATATCGTCGATCAGCTGGGGGATGTCGTCCGGGTTGTCACACATATGAAGAAGCCCTTTTTTCTTCTCGTATTCAGTGATGTATTTGCGTACAGTGTCTCTATTCCGGTTAACACGTTGAGCAATTTCTGATTTTGAATGACCTTGGTGCCACAACAAGATGATCTGTTGTTTAGTGTTCAAAGTTATCATCTCCATTACTCCCCCATATAAAGAACTTATATGGAAAAGTTTAATCCAGAAGTGCCGACTTTTCAAATGAAATGATTGCCTACTTTTATATTAACATAAACATGCGTCTCTATGTAGAATAAAAGAGTCATAAAAATTAACATAATTTTGAAGAGATAGTGTAAAGTAAAGTATGAAAAAATGATTAACATAACTCAAAAGATCCCTTCCTCTTTGATAATTGTATTATGCTTTATAAATCATTGTAAAGCCTGAAATGAACGGGCTTACGCCCGGGCTTGACAATGATTTAAAAGCACAATTTCTGACAGTTAAGAGGAAGGAATGGAGAAGTGTAGGGGGGTATACACTAAAAGTTGCTCAACCTACTGATATTGCTTATGTTAGCAAGATTATTATATAAAAACTTTACACTAACTATAATTGATAGGAGGAGTACGGTATGAATAGCAAATCTATTCTTGATATGATTGGTAATACACCTATGATCTCTCTTGAGAAAATGTCAAAGAAAAAAATATTTGCCAAGGCAGAGTTTCTTAAT
>JBFWMP010000172.1:0-5357 GCA_050251575.1 Clostridia bacterium | reverse complement strand
TTAAAGATCTCTTCTTCCAATGAATCCAGTAAATCTTCTTCTGCTTCCGCAACATTCCCACATTGTGTACAAATCAAATGATGGTGCCTGTGATCTTCTTTATGTTTATTTAACTCGTATCTGCTGCAACCATCATCAAAATCCAATTTATAGATTAGCTCCAAACTATCAAATAGCAATAAAGTTCTATACACCGTTGCCAAACCAATCTCCGGACATTTTATTTTTACAACTTCATAAATCTCTTCAGTATTTAAATGTTTCCCTTCATGCTCAATAATCGCATCTAACACTGCTCTTCTTTGGGGGGTAAGCTTATAACCATTTTCTTTTAATTGTTCTTTTAATTCATTCCCTAAGTTATTCATGCAACATCACCTCTCGTGCGTATTATTGGCAGCAGCATTACTACTAAATATACTTAATAATTAGTTTATGCTTATTTATATATTATGCTACTATCTTAAGGCATGTCAACCCAAAAAAATGGAGAAAATAACCTCTATTTTTTACTCCCACACGATTTGAACAAAGAACATCCTTTACAACTTTCACATCCCTGTCCTTTTATAAGTATGCCATTACATCGAGGACATCTAATTAAATTTGTATTTTCCAACTCATACCCACACTGCTTACATTTTATTTTCATATTCATCAACCTTTTTTCATCTCTATCAAATCATAATTTGTCCTAATATTCCTCCGGTTAAAAACGCTACTATGAAACTTCCAAACCAAATCAATGCTGCTTCTGTCTTGGTTCTTTCTTTAAAAATAACAATAATCGAAGCAACACATGGCACAAAAAGTGTAATCGTAACAAGTGATACCAATATCTGTGCCGGTGTCATCGCTAAGTCAGTTAGTCCTGCTGCACCAAAATCTCTTCTTACAATCCCCATAATAAAAGCAGTCGCTGCCTCCTTAGGAAGTTTAAGCCAGCCTACTGTTAATGGCTGAATCACATCTTGAATCCACACGAGGAATCCGGTATATTGCATAATACTTATAAGTAGAGCTCCTAAAGCAAATAAAGGAGTTGCCTCAAACATAAAAGCTTTTGACTTATTATAAGTTTTTTTCAGCACATTACTTATTCGGGGTATTCTTAGAGGTGGAAGATCAATTAATAAATCACTGGATTCTCCCGGGAGCACTTTATTTAATACAGCACCAGATACAGCAAAAACTACTAAAATAGTAATTGTATATATTAATAAATATTTTGCTCCAAGAGGTGCTATCAGGCCAATAATAACACCTAATTGGGCTGAACAGGGTATAGTCAGACCCAATAATACTGTTGCGATAATACGTTCCCTTCTCGTACCCAAGAGACGCGTAGTAATTGTTGCCATAGTAATACATCCGAAACCTAAAATAATTGGAATAATCGCTCTTCCATTTAATCCAACACTGGTAAGTGATCTATCCACCAATGCAGCAACCCTTGGTAAATATCCTGAATCCTCCATGATTGACAAAAGAAAATAAAAACCTGCCACAAGAGGAAGCAATAATCCAAATACATATACCGGCGTCATAGTTAGCAAACCAAATTCACCAATAAGCACTTGTCCTAAAAAAGATTGCTGCTCAACGAATTTTTCGATTACAGAAATAATAAAGGGCTCATATAATCCCAGCATGATTGTCTCTTCTGTAATGCCTACCACCGTTTGTGCTACAAAGACGCCAACAAATTCATATATAATCCATAAGGCAATTAGAAGAATAGGAATTCCTGTAAGTGGTCTTAGCATATATCTTCCTAATAGTGTTTTAAAACTGGCTTCTTTAGTACTTTCATTAACTACTTGAGAAATAATATTGTCTATCTGTTCCCTTCTTTTTCTATAGATCTGCTCACGATAGCCGGTTTCACTGATATTATTTCTATCCAAAACATTCGTATCATCCTCAAGTATCAGAAGCACTTCTGCCTCATGTACTGCCTTGTTTTTGTACTGACGCAACAGAGATTCAACTTCTTCGGTCTTATTGCCCGTGCAAGCAGCTTCGATATTATTCTTTATCTCGTCCAAACCCTGTCCTTTTAATGCAATAGTCGAAATTATAGGTACTCCCAATAACCCGCTTAACTTTTTAATATTTATATCCATCCCTGATGCTTTCACTTCATCCATCATGTTAAGAGCGATAATCATCTTTTTATCCATATCAATTAATTGCTGGGTTAAAAACAAATCACGCTGTAGATGTACAGCATCTACTACATTAATAATAATATCTGCATTGATAATAACATCTCTTGCTACTCTCTCTTCATCATTAAATGAAGAGACTCCATATACACCCGGTGTATCTATGACTAAGTATTGATTATATTTTCCTGAACTTATATCAATAGTTGTCCCGGGATAATTTGAAACATCGACATATAATCCTGTAAGTGAATTAAAAAAAACGGATTTTCCTACATTAGGATTTCCTACAAGCACTATTTTTTTTGCATCCCTATCAATATCTTTTACACTAACATTACTATGACAATTACTCATGTTATCCTCCTATACCAAATTAATGCTAATTTTTTTAGCAAGATTACGACCAATTGCAATCTCTTGCAGGTGGTTCTGCAATATAATAGGGCCTGCCGGAAGTTTTTCGGCACAAGTAAGTCTGCAGCCTTCAAAAATACCCAATCTAATTGCTTGTGCTCGTATATTCGAATCCGGAATCGAAATAATTTCAATCTTTTGACCTCTATTTGCTCTATCTAAAGTCATAGTAGACCCTCCCATATGTATATTGATAATCATTATCATTTATCTTTCGTATTTATTATACTTGAAATGATAACAATTGTCAATTAGATTTATATATAAAATTACACAAAGCAGTACTTTTATGTTTTTTATGTTTATTACCTCTCGTAAGTGGTATATAAATAATAAAGGAGGGATTACAACAAATGACAAAATTAGTCTAATCAAAAGTCAAATTGAGTCCTTAAGACGTAAACTTAATCAAGCCTATGGTGAAAAAATTCTTTCTTACGAAGAAATACTTAAAATAAGTCAGCATCTCGATATTCTTATTACAGAGTACCAAAAACTACAGCTTACTTCGAAAGAGGTAACTCAGCAACAGTTTTCTAACTAAAACAAAAGGGTGATATCCATTAGGATATCACCCTTTTGTTTTAGTTCTGACAACGACCTGATTTCCCACGGCATATACAAGAAAATGGTGATCAGATAAGACTCCTAGCTCATTGAGTTCTTTACATCATATTTTATATTATTATACTTGTTACGACCTTAACCTCTTACACTATTCACTTTCTCTAAAAAAGCTTGTGCCATTTGAGTGATTTTATCATATTCATCTTCCTCTACCCATCTTCTGTTAACAAGTTCAGAACCAATACCCAGTGCAATGGCTCCACTCTTGATGAAATCTGAAGCATTATCAAGGAAAATTCCTCCGACCGGCATCACTTGCACTTGACTTAATGGTCCTTTTATATCTTTTATATAAGCAGGGCCAAAGGCTCTTGCAGGAAAAACCTTTACGATTTGTGCTCCTGCCTTCCATGCAGTTAGTATTTCAGTTGGTGTTAGCACTCCCGGAACTGCCAGCTTACTGTACTGATTACACATCTCAATCATGCTCACCGACAAAGTTGGTGAAAGGATAAAATCTGCTCCTGCTAAGATTGCCGCTCGAGCAGTCTCAGGATCTAATGCCGTACCTGCACCGACTGTCATGGATTTTTCATACTCTATTTTAACTTTTTCAATCATTCTCAAAGCTCCGGGGGTGTCCAGCGTAATTTCTATCGCCCTTATACCTCCATCATATAAAGCTTTTACTGTATTATCAATCTTTGCTTCATCTATTCCCCTTACAATAGAAACGATACCCGTCTTTTGAATTTTTTCAATAATATCCGTTACCATCATACCATCCCCTTTTTTAAAATAATGTAATTTAACGAGAAACTTTTTCTACATTATTTATAAACGCATCTAATTCTACTCTTCCCGGAAGCCCTTCAATATCTCCAACGGTAGTAATAGCAAAAGCTCCCATCGCATTAGCAATCTTTCCGCATTGAGATAACTGCTTACCTTCGAGAATGCCGGATAGGAAGCCAGCTGCAAAAGCATCCCCTGCTCCTATAGGGTCAATTATATTTTTAACCGGGAATATGTCAACTTTTATTCTTTCATTACGATCAGCAACCCATGTTCCTAAAGCCCCCATTTTTAGAGCAATAATTTTAATGCCATAATTAAGAAAAGTATCAATAATCTCATGAGGATCTTGTGTTCCAAGCAGCATTTCTGCTTCATCTAGTCCCGGTAACAAAATATCAACATGTGAAAAAAGCTCTTTTAAAACTTCCGCTGCCTTTCCTTTACTCCAGAGTTTGAGACGTATATTAGGATCCAAGCTGACCATAACCTTATTCTGTTTTGCAATCGTAACCGCCCGTTCTAACATCTTTAGACATGACTCACTAAGGGCAGGGGTTATCCCGGTAATGTGAAGAATCTTCGCGTCTCTGATATATGATTCATTTAAATCTTCGGGATTCATAAAACCGGCAGCAGATCCTTTCCGATAGTAATATACCCTCGTCTCTCTGCCTTCTTGTATTTCCTTAAACATGATACCTGTCGGTGCAACCGGGTCAACTTTTACTTCGGAAGTATCTACTCCTTCACCTCGAATTTCCCGAATCAAGTAATGACCAAATTCATCTTCACCTACCTTGCTAATCCATCCACAGCTATGCCCCAATCGGCATAATCCTATAGCAACATTACTTTCAGCACCTGCCATCCGTTTTTGAAAATTATGTACATAACGAAGCGGACCATTAGACTCCGGGCTAAACATAACCATTGTTTCACCTATCGTCACTACTTGCGGCACTTTTATCATTCTCCTTAAAATCAGTTCACGGTTCACAGTTCTTAGTTCACAGAAATCACCAGATTAAATACTGTGAACTGTGAATCAAAATTGAAATTCTTATTAATATAAAAAAAGGGGTTAAGTGCTAATGTAAAATCATTAACGCAGTATATCCAGCACCATATGGTAAATTTTATTCATCTGATTTACCATTCTGCTACCACACCATCTGCGGTTCTCCAGATAGGATTTCTCCAATTATGGCCTATCTTCGCCATTTCTCTTACTTTTTCTTCATTTACGTCTATACCAAGACCTGGCTTTGTCAGTTTGCTTACATAGCCATTCTTATATTCAAATACAGTCTTATCAACAAGGTAATCAAGAAGATCCGATCCTTGATTATAATGGATACCAAGACTTTGCTCCTGTATGAATGCATTAGGAGTACAAAAATCCAACTG
>JBFWMP010000171.1:0-5405 GCA_050251575.1 Clostridia bacterium | reverse complement strand
CTCGCTTGTCACTTTGGAGAAACTATCTCTATACTGATCTCATGTTATATCGAATATTATATAACTGTTTCGTTGCTTACGCACTATAATTTATCATAGGTTTTTGTAATATTTCAATTATATTAAATTATAAAAACATAATACAATATACATTGACTATTCATTTTTTAGACTGTATTATTAAGTCAGGTAATTTTTGTTAAAAAATATATATATTAAGATACTTAGGAGGTTTTATTATGAAAACTTTTAATATTATGCTTCATTCAATTAATGACGTTAAAAACTTTGTAAATCTGGTAAATCGATTTGACTTCGATGTTGATCTCTCATCAGGAAGATATATTGTTGATGCGAAATCAATCATGGGTATATTCAGTCTTGACTTAAGCAAACCAATTAAGGTAGAAGTCCATTCTGATAATTGCGATTCATTCCTCGAAGAAGTAAAAACCTTTATAATTTAGTTAAGGATGCTAAAAAGCCCGAATCAAAAGATTCGGGCTTCCATTAGTTAGTAGGTTACTATCTTTTTACTTCCAACCTTGTCCAAGTTTATCTGTCCTTGATTTTTTTCCGGAATACATATTGTTTCTGCATCGCCATCACTGACATACCGCATTCCCGGGTTTTTTTCAAAATACTCTAGATAGTAATACATATCATGCTCTTTTCCTTCTCCCGCTCTTACCCTTAGTATTTTCAGAGGATTCAAATTCTTATGAGCCGGAGGCGGTGATGGTTTCCATCCTACCAACAGTATAGAATCATTCTTATATTCAACACCTTCATACTGTCCTTGTACAATATAATCAAACGTAGAGTTCTTATATTCTCCAAACGGCAGCGCAAGTGAGGTTTGCTTGTAATCCGGGAAATACTCCTTCATCTTCTTCACATGGCTTCCTATCACTTTTTGAATAACATCAGTATTTGCCTTTGCTAAATTCGTATGCCCAAAGGTATGATTTCCAATATCCATTCCTAAGTCGATTAGATATTGCAATCTCTCTCTTTCAGTACCTTTACTTCCTGCAAAAGCCGTTTCATTAATATAGAAAGTGCCTTCCAATCCAAAGTCAGGGTGCATCTTATTAAAATCTACCATAGTTCCAACAGCCGTATTAGGATCCACTTCCAACTTTCCATCTTTTTCAACTAAACTAAATTCACTGGCTGGAGCATCATCAAAAGTAAAAATAACTGGCGTTGTCCCTGCGGGAATATTTATGTTATTATTCATAAAATCGTCAAGACTGATAAGTCTGTATCCCTTTTCATACAGAACACTTAAATCTTTTTTAAAGTTATCAAATGTCCTCGTAAATTCTTGTTCCTTATCTCCGAAGTAATGATACATTATTACCATTATTTCGCCCATCTCATTAGGCTTTACCTCTTTATAATCTATGGCTCTATGCTCTTCCTTTTCTTCTTCAGAATTCTGTATAGGTTGTTGCTCATCCTGTGGGATATCTTCTTCAATATCCTTATCTTTATCATCATCTTGCTGTTCCAACCCCAAATCAGGTGATACAGGTGGCTGTTTTACTGTACACGATGCTGCAAATATAGCTATAATTAATGCAAATATAATTACTTCTAGTTTTTTCCTAAACATGCTTGCCACTCCTAGGTCTTGATATTATTTTTATTTGGTGGAATAATCTGTACCTTATCTATTGAACCGTTTCTCATACTAAATATTCTTAAAGTGATTCCATCCAACAAGACGGTCGCCCCTTCAGATATCTTTTTCTCTGCTTTTTTCAATTCATTTGCTATAACTCCTGCAATAGTATTACCTAATCCTTCAGAAATATTGACAGATGCAATAACGTTTGCCTGTCTTACGCTTGTAACTCCGCCTAATATAAATCCTTCTCCTTGAGTAAAGCTGGATGTATAAAGAAACTTCTTTATACCAAACAAAATAGCAATAGCAATGATTCCAAGCAATAAATCCATACTAGAAGAATGGTCTATAATCAACTTTCGTGCAATTGCAAAAAGCAGCACCTCAATAACACTCCCAGGTGTATGCTTAGAAAGCATCTTCACAAACTCAATGCCGATAATCAGCTGCAATGCATAGCCTAGAAAATCTTCATACCTAAATTCAGCGGAATTATTAAAAATATTTTGTGCCAAATAAGCAATATCCTTCACCAAATCCACAGATACAACTGCGATTGCTATTAAAATTAAAATTGAGACATAAACTTCGATAAAACTGGCAAGCGTTGAAACTCTTGAACGCAGGTATTGTTTTAACATTCTAATATGCCCCCTTGAATTATCCGATGACTAACAGTGCTGCCTGTTGTCTGGATTTTCTATAATTGAATGATAAGCGTTAGAAGCCTGTTTATGTTAATACTATTATATCTAAAAAACCAACGTAATGTCCATAGAAAATTATGAATATCTATTATTTATCAATACTTCTTCTCGTTTTCCCATACGGACACACCTTTACACATATCCCACAAACAGAGCCCCTTCCGATATGCTGAAATTTGTTTTTCATATATTGGCTGCACGCATGCGCATCAACAATATATTCTCTTCCTTTTTCAACATCGTACTCATTACCTCTAATTGCCATAGCCGGGCATGAGGAAGTACATAAAGAGCAACTCTTACAACCACTTCCTACTTTATCCTTAAAGATAGGAAGCGGCATATCGGTAAGAATCGTGCCTAATCTTACTCTTGGTCCAAATTCAGGGGTTATAAGCAGTCCGCTTTTACCTATCCATCCAATACCGGATAATACGGCTGCAGTCTTGTGTTGAAAAATTCCCGAATACTGCTCGGCTGCATCCTTCACTGTTTGAGATGCCGGAACAGCAATATATTGATGGCCCCAATCCTGAATAAGCAAACCTGCCTTAAGCGTGATATGGTCAATAAGACTATTAACTGTACGATAATGATGAAAATACGTATATGTCGGCATATTTTCAATCTCATCGATAATCCTGTCTGATAGCCTTACTGCAATAGAAATAGCATATCTTAAGTCATCATATCTTTTATCTGCACATGTACCTATATCTGTAAAGCCTACTGCTGAAGCTCCCCATTCAATAAGTTTGCTTTTTAATATTTCAATTTGTTCCATTCTTATACCTCCACTTAAAATAATTTACTGTTATTACCAACCTAATTGTGTTATACTATCTATGGGTGATAAAATGATTAAAAGTGATTATAATGATATAACAGAGAATAAACTTATTCTACTTTTTATTTTAGATAAAGTAAACTTACCACTTACCAATATACAAATTACTGAAATCATAATGAAAGATTCCTTGATGAACTATTTTGTACTGCAACAATATCTTTTAGAGCTAGTAAATATTAATCAAGTCAAAATCTGCGAAGAAGAAGATCGGCAGGTTTATATGATTACGCCAGATGGTCAAACTACCTTAAGCTATTTTGAAAACAGAATTCCTTTTAGTATAAAAGAAAAAATTCAACTAGAACTAACAAAAAAGAAACTGGAATTCAAGAAAACGTCCGAGATAATAAGCAATTATATGCCTGTTAATCAAAATGAATATATGGTAGATTGTAAGATTATAGAACAAAGTACATCCTTGATTGAATTAAAACTAATTGTCGGAACAAAAGAAGAGGCTAAAAACATCTGTCGACACTGGAATGAGAATTCTCAAAAGGTTTATAGCGATATTATTTCTATCTTTACTTCTATTAATACACCAAAGAAAGGTGAGAATGTATAAAAGCCTGTGACAGTTAACCCACAGGCTTTTCTAGTTAAATAACAGTTTAGCTATCCCTCTATCGTCCTCCGCTACCATTAGGTTTCTGGACTTTACTTCCTTTAGTAATTCAAAATATTCAGTTCTTGCAAACTCAAACCTAAGCTTTGCTACTTTTATCTTTCCATAATCATCAAATACATCATTTAAGTACATCTGCGAAATCTTGCATTCCCTAATAGACTTATCCAGCTTATGAAGCAGCTGTTCATCTGATAATGAATACCTCATTATATTTCACCTTCCTTTCTTGGATACTAATCATTATATGCAACTAGTATAGATATTTATTCTGTTTTTATAACTCTTTGAAAAAAAAACAAAAAAACTTCGTCACCTATAACGAAGTTTGTGGAGCGGGTGATGGGAATCGAACCCACGCGATCAGCTTGGAAGGCTGAAATTCTACCATTGAACTACACCCGCATATGAAAATAAAATGGAGCGGAAGACGAGATTCGAACTCGCGACGTTCACCTTGGCAAGGTGACGCTCTACCACTGAGCCACTCCCGCATATTTATTGGTGCGGGCGAAAGGACTTGAACCTTCACGTCGGGGACACTAGATCCTAAGTCTAGCGCGTCTGCCATTCCGCCACGCCCGCACATACAATAAGCATTGCCACTGTTTCTAGCGACAAAGACTATTATACATGGAATCTTAACACTTGTCAACATCTTTTATATGATTCTTTTAAAGGAATTTATGTAAATCTAAAAATGCAGAACAATAAAATTTCACTTGAAAATTTTTACTGTTGAATGTATACTTATTTGTAATATATTAAGTTTTTTATATTTATAAAATTTAATAACCTATTGCAGGAGGTTTTTATGAAATTACTAACTTACACCATTAACAACATTGAAAATGTTGGGATTATGTCACCGGACCTAACTACTGTATATCCTATCAAAGAATTCGGTTATGGCTTTTCTTCTATGCTGGACTTGATAGAAAACATTTCACAAAATGAGCTTGAGTCTCTCAAAAGCCGAGCAAGAGACTATACTCTTCAAGGTATTCCTATAACAGCAGTAGAAATTTCTGCTCCAATTCCCAATCCTCGTCATGACATTCTATGCATCGGTCAAAACTACACTGAACATGCGATAGAATCTGCAAAGTTCAGAGGGATTGAATATCAAAAGCCTACATATCCGGTATATTTTTCCAAAAGAGTCAATAAAGCTGTTCCACATAACGGATTCATCTCGAGTCACGCTGATATCACTTCCAAACTGGACTATGAAGCAGAACTGGCAGTTATTATCGGCAAAGAGTGTTCCCATGTAGCTCCTGAAAACGTCTACAATTATATTTTTGGATATACCATTACAAACGATATTTCGGCAAGAGATATTCAAGTTAATCATAAGCAATTCACATTTGGAAAAGGACTTGATGATGCAACTCCCATGGGCCCATATATTGTGACCATTGATGAATTTGATGCTCCACCTGTACTTTCTGTAAAATCCAAAGTTAACGGGGAACTGCGGCAGAATAGTTCTACAAATGATTTTATCTTTGACATCCCTTTTATGTTTAGTCAGCTATCTGCCGGCATTACATTATACCCCGGAGATATCTTCATTACAGGAAC
>JBFWMP010000170.1:0-5497 GCA_050251575.1 Clostridia bacterium | reverse complement strand
GGAACGGTTATGAACCATTCCCTACACCTCAAACCGTCCCCTTGGTTTATATAACGTCACATCATTCTACCAATACGTATTAAATTACAGTTTATTTCAAAAATATATCCAATATCAATAATTTAAAACATAGTCAATATTTTAAATTATAGTATTACAATAAATATGTTATAATGTATAGAGTACTAACTAATAGAATGAGGGAAATAAATGGACGAAAAAGCGTTAAAAGTATTGGAATATGATAAGATACTTCATAAGTTATCAGAACTGACAAACTCTATAATGAGTAAAGAGCAGGTTGCCGAGCTTCACCCGATGATTGATATCAAACAGATTGTTTATTTGCAAAAAGAGACTAGTGAAGCGGTAAGTATGATTGTTAAAAAAGGAAGTGCTCCGATTGGAGGCTTGAGTGATATCAGGGGAGCTATCAAGCGTGCAGAAATTGGTGCTGTTTTGAGTCCGAAAGAATTGTTGGATATCGCACAGTCACTTAGGATAGCAAGAAACATGAAGAAATATGCAGGTGAAGATAGAAAGGAAGAAATATATCCCATACTGGATCAGTTGATTGATGCTTTGCAGGTAATTAAGAGACTGGAAGATATCATTACGGTCAGCATACTTAATGAAGAAGAAATAGCAGATAATGCAAGTTCAGAATTAAGTAATATAAGACGTCATATAAGAAATGTAAATAATAAGATTAAAGATTTATTAAACAATCTAATCCATTCTCCAAAATATCAAAAATATTTGCAAGATCCTATTGTGACTGTCAGAGGCGAGAGATACGTTGTTCCGGTGAAATCTGAACATAAAGGAGACGTTGCAGGAGTTGTTCATGATTCATCGTCCAGTGGTGCGACACTTTTTATTGAACCGATGGCGGTGGTCCAGGCCAATAATGAATTGCGCCAGCTTAAGATAAAAGAAAAAGAAGAGATTGAACGTATATTATATGAGCTTAGTCAGATGGTTCAGCAGCATGCAGAAGAAATTAAAATTAATATTAAAAGCATAGTAAGTTTAGATGTAATATTTGCTAAAGCAAAACTGAGCTTAGATTGGGATGCAGTAGAGCCGGCAATAAATGATAAGGGATATATCAATATTAGGAAAGCCAGACATCCTTTGTTAGACCGCAAAACTGTTATAGCAACAGATATTTATCTAGGCAGGGACTTTGATACACTGGTAATTACCGGTCCGAATACAGGCGGTAAAACTGTCACATTGAAGACCTTGGGGTTATTTACACTATTGGCTCAATCAGGATTGCATATTCCTGCAAGTGATGGAACAGAAATGGCACTGTTTAAAAAGGTATTTGCTGATATTGGTGATGAACAGAGTATTGAACAAAGCTTAAGCACTTTCTCATCTCATATGACTAATATTGTAAAAATATTACGAGAAGCAGATGAGCATTCACTTGTGTTGTTCGATGAGTTAGGAGCAGGAACAGACCCGGTTGAGGGAGCTGCTCTCGCTATGGCAATACTTGAATATCTTAGGCAGATAGGTACTAAAACTGCTGCAACAACTCACTATAGTGAGTTGAAGTTGTTTGCGTTATCTACAAAAGGGATTGAAAATGCCTCTTGTGAGTTTGATGTGCAGACACTTAGTCCAACGTATAAGTTATTAATTGGTGTGCCTGGCAAAAGTAATGCTTTTGCAATTTCTGGCAGATTAGGATTGGAGAATAATATCATTGAACGTGCGAAAGAGTTTATTTCTCAGGAAGATGTTAAATTTGAAGACATTATATCTAACCTGGAGAAAAACAGACAGATCGCAGAAAAGGAAAAAGAAACTGCAGTAAGATATAAGCGTGAAATAGAAGTATTAAAAAATGAACTGATGGCTCAGAAGGAAAAGATTGACCAGCAAAAAGAGAAAAAGCTAGATGAAGCGCGGAGAGAGGCTCGGAAGATTATACAGCATGCTAAAGAAGAAGCGGAAGATATTATTCAGGAAATACGGAAGCTGCAGGAGGAGTCGGAAGAAAAGGAAAGGAATAAGGCACTTGAGCAAGCTAAAAGTAAGCTCAGAGATTCACTGAACAAATTAGATGCTTCCTTGACAACATCCATACTTCCTAAAAAGAGATATTCGAAGCCGCCTGCAAACCTGAAGCCCGGTGATCCGGTTGTCATCATAAGCCTGAATCAGAATGGAAGTATTATTGCACCTCCGGATGAGCAAGGAGAAGTAATGGTTCAAGTCGGAATCATGAAAATTAATGTTCATGTTTCGAATTTAAGAATAGCAGAAGAAAAGAATAATACTGTGAACAGAACGGGTGCAGGGAAAATCCATATGCAGAAATCAGCAAACATATCTACTGAGTTGAATTTAAGAGGGCAGCTTCTGGAAGAAGCGTTACTAAATTCGGACAAGTTCTTAGATGATGCTGCTTTGGCAGGATTGCAGCAAATAACTATTATTCATGGAAAAGGGACAGGTACGCTGAGAAATGGCATCCATAATATGCTTAGAAGTCATAGACACGTAAAATCTTTCCGCCTTGGGAAATATGGAGAAGGGGAATCGGGAGTAACCATTGTAGAGTTGAAATAGTAATTGAAAGTTTAAAACATTACGACATAATTTATAAATAATGCGGCGTAATTGCATTGGTGGTCATCCTGAACGTAGTGAAGGATCTTATACATAAAACTCAAGATTCTTCGCTACGCTCAGAATGACAGATACTTTTCACACACCATAGATTTCGATTGTCGTAGGGACATATGGCAATACGTCCGCTGTTATGCATTTTCAGTTTTCGGCCGTATATCCATACGGCCCTACTACGTACATGGTACAATCTTCGTATTGCATTTGTAGGGACGAGCTTTGCTCGTCCGCAGATTCGTTGATTCACTATATAATTATCTTGCAGGCGACCACAGGTTGCCCCTACACATGATACGGTTTCTATCAACCGCATCTGTAGGGATGCATTATTCTACAATTGAGTATATAATAATTATAATATTAGAGTAGTTTGCTTTGGGGGTCAATATATGAAAAAATATGGAATTTTATTATTTGTTTTAAGTTTGCTGCTGTTTTCCACCAGCAGCTATGCCAATACAGCAAGTGGAGATGTTTTCACCGATGTTCCGCAGGACAGTTGGGCAAAGGAATATATCTATACATTGAAAGAGCTTAATATAACTAATGGACAAGGAAATGGGTTGTTTGGATATGACAGCAGCATTACTCGTGCTGAGTTTTTAACATTCTTGGTTAGAACGCTAAACATTGATATTACTGCAGCAAGCAAGGATGATATAGAAATTTTCAGTGATGTCAAAGTGAATAATTGGCATTATCCTTATATAAATCTAGGTCTGGCGAATTCAATTATTGATGCAGAAGAATATGCTGAAAATGAATTTGAACCCGATAGAAAGATTACTCGTGAAGAGATGGCAATAATGATTGTACGTGCATTACAGTATGATTATCTGGCAAGGCTGATAAGCAATGAGCTTGATACAGTGGAGTTTAGTGATGTGAAGTCAAGTCAAGGCTATATTGCTCTTGCTAAGGACTTTGGCATTATCAATGGAAGAAGTACGGAGTTGTTTGTGCCGCAAGGAGATGCACGCAGACAGGAGGCTGCAGCGATGCTTGTAAGAATGCATCAGGTATTAAATCATAAGCTCCAGGATTTAAATGGTTTTTATGCTATTAAAGCCTCTCCGCAAATAGATAAGATTAACATCTTTGATTCAATCAGCTTTGGTTGGAGTAGATTGGAGTATAATGCTGAAACTGCTTTGGTGGAGTTATCGACTGACTATGCAGTAAATAAGGATTTTTGGGTACCTGATGGATTTGAAAGGCCGATTACTGAAACTGAAAAAAGTCAAGCTGAAAAATATATTATGGTCTTTGCTACCAATGATACGAAAGTAAATATAGGAGATCAAAGAATCGGACTAGTATCCCTTCTACTCAGTAGTGAACAATCTGTCCAACAAGTAAAAAATAGTATTGTTGACTTAGTGAATAATCTAAAAAAAGATGGATTTGAAGCTGATTTTGATGGTGTTGTTATTGATTTTGAGGCTTTAAGAAATTCTGAACAAGATAAGCAAGAATATATTGAATTTTTAACTATTTTAAAACAGGAACTGGGGAAAAAAGACAAAAAGCTTATCGTTTGTGTGAATCCTATAAGACAAATCGGACAAGCTTATTATGACGGGTACGATTTTAAAAGTATTGGAGAGATAGCCGATAAAGTCATCCTTATGGCACATGATTATGAGCCTAAGATGCTCAGACAGGAGGATACTAATTCTTTTAGCCCCAATACGCCTACGCCATTAGCACCTATTAAAGATGTCTATTATGCTTTAAGATATGCCGTCAATCAAGATACAGGAATACCAAGAGAAAAATTGTTGCTGCAGATTAATTTTGGTTCTGCCCAGTGGAACTTTATAGACGGAGTGGTGGAAAATACAATCCCGTATACGCTTTCATCCTATGAGGTTTTAAGAGATAAAATGTCTGATGGAAGGCTAGTAGATAAGCAATACCAATATTCAAATAATATGCAGGCACCTAGCTTTGTATTTACTGATCCTGAGACAAATACTAAGAAAGTAATATGGTATGAAGACTATAGAAGCGTTGAAGCAAAAATTCGACTGGCACGTCTGTTTGGAATAGAGGGAATGTCTGTATGGCGTTTAGGAATGATTCCAACTATTGAGGAGTTGCCGGGACAGCAGCCATATCATTTAAATGTACTGCCTTTACTAGAAGGTATTTCAAAAAGGTAGAAGTCTGGCGTTTCTTGAATGGGGTTGTAAGATTTAGGTTGAACATACTATATGCAAGTGCTATAATTTTTATATTGTTATGAAGCTAAAAGTATAGAGAGGGGCATAGAAATGCAGGTTAGTCGTAAGGTAGTGGTAAAAGAAGTAAAAGATTGGACAAAAACCATTGCAATTTATGTTGTTATAGCATTATGTATTCGCTTTTTTATCTTTAATCTTTCGATTGTACCCACAGGTTCCATGCTTCCAACCATACAAATAAAAGATGTGATAGTAGTATTAAAATTCAGTTATTGGTTTCAACCTGTAAGAAGGGGAGATATTGTTGTATTTAAGTCACCCGTAGAAAAAAGCAAGCAATTGGTTAAGAGAGTCGTTGGATTAGGAGGGGAAACCATTTTCATTAAAAGCGGGAAGCTTTATATTGATGGAAAGGAAAATCCGGAGCCGTATATATCGCAAAAGGCAGGGGAGGATTTTGGACCTTATAAGATTCCTCAAGACGGATATTTTGTTATGGGTGATCATAGAAGCAACTCCTATGATAGTAGAAAATGGGAAGATAAGAAATACATCACAAGGAATATGGTAATTGGAAAAGCAGTATTCAGGTTTGGCGGATTAAAGTAAAGTAACAAATTAACCGAAAACATATATGTGAAAATAATGAAATTTAAGAAATG
>JBFWMP010000169.1:0-5538 GCA_050251575.1 Clostridia bacterium | reverse complement strand
ACTTGTTCGTTCAAATCTTTGAAAGAAAACTGATCTATTATATCCCCTATAGTCCCATACCACCTTAAAGCCCTAACAAAGTAAATAATATATATAAAAAAAACTACAGCAAACATTCCTATAACAATAGTCTTCAATGTTATATTTTCATGATTCAGCATCAGGATGAACGATATTGAGCATATCAAAGGTAACATTTCTACTCGATTTCTCATCACTAATATATCAAAAATCAAGATAATCATTGAAATCACTAATCTTAGAACATCTCCGCGCAACCAACAAATTACGATTACCCCTCCCAAACAATAATAGAGATAATATAGAATTGCATTTATACCACTATACGATATCTCTATGCTATAAGACCTCATGACTGACCATGAAGTATCAAATACCGTCCCTGCATAGCGTATATAAGGTATCACTCGTAATAATGTAATTACAATAAACAATAAAAATAATATTTTATAATTCTCACTAATCTTCATCTTAAGATATTTTTTTGATAAAATTAAAAATAAACTCTTACTTCTCACTCTCACAACAAATAAATATCTAAATCCAATATAAAATATGCAAAATCCAATAACAAATAGCGAACTTATTAGGATTGTTTCATCACTATATTCAATATCCCCAAAAATAGATGGAATAAGATGCATAACACCAAACATAATAAATAATGTTCCCCATAGGAATAATACTGGTGATTTATTTTTAAATTCATAAATACATATAAAAAGAATAATTAAAAATTGTAGCACACCAAATATAATAGTCACTTTATTTCCTATCGTTTAGCATGTAATTGCATGAAATTTTTTCGATTATGTATTAAAAATACAACAATTATAATACTAAGTATATACCTTAAAAAGTTATAGTTATAAATTCCCTTGGAAAGTGTGCATAAAACTAGAAAAAAACCACAGATAATGAATAGCTGTTTACAATTATACAGATTAATTTTTTGAATTTTCTTCATATTGATATAATGCATTAGAGCAAGAACAATATATGAAACAAGTGTTGTATAACCAGCAGCAACAAACCCGTATTTTGGAATGAAAATCAGATTTAAGCCGATATTAATTATAGCAGCTACGATGCTAGCAAAGGCGATAAAAAGAGGCTTCTTATAATAGAAAACCACAATTGAAAATAAATTATATAAACAAGAAACCAAAACTGCACCAATCACGGGAGGAACGATGGATATACCAGAGAGGTAGGAAGAAGGTCCTAAAAAAGCTACAACTTCAGGAGCTAGTAAGGAAATTAAGAAACACATGGTTCCAAAAATAATAATTAGTTTTTTACTAAGTTCTTGGATATTTGCGGCATTTTCATTATTCATGTTTTTATATATAACCGGTGTTATAGATCCCTGAATTGCCCCCCAGATTATCGTTCCAATAGACCCAACCCCATATACTACCGTATAAATACCTGCTGCAGAGTCACTAATTAAGAAACGAATCATTATTCTGTCTGAACCAGTTAATACGACAGAAGCCAGATAATGGGGTATTAGAGGTAAAGCAAACCGAAAGGTATCAATCCAGATCCTTGAATCATAAAAACGTTTTCCTTTTAGACTCAAATTTAATATAAAATAAAGTCCAATGGAATAATCGACAATAGCATAAGCAAGAAGACGAACCTCATCAAGATTCTCTCGTGCTATACTTATTGCAATAATTGCAAATAATTGACCAGTAAGAATCTGAAAAATAGTGACAAAAAACACTTTCTTATAGCGGAATTCATATCTTTCTTTCATTATCCAAAAAGATGTGGCTGGAGTAAAGATTGCATGGGTTATCATTAAAAAAATGAAGACTTTTGGCAAAACTATATCTTCAAAAAAAAATATAATAATAGTATATAAAATTATACCAGTAATAACTGAAAAACATATACAGAACCCAACAACTGCTGAAAGATAACCTTCTCTTTCTTTTTCTTCGGTATGTTTGGACATACCAACATTTATCACTCCTAATGACGTCAAAGACAGAGTTGCAATTACCTCATATATTCCACGTAATGAAAGAAAAGACCCTACGGAACCTATTTCTCCTTCACTCATGATTCTAGTAAAAATAGGTGTTGATAAAAATGTGGCTCCTTTTGTCAATACTGATGCAACCAAGAATGCAATTGATGCTTTTACTGCCGGTGATAATACTTGCCATTTACGAATCAAGTTGATCATTCTTATCCTTTGGAGATACCGATATAACAGTTTTGATTATGTGAGCTATATGGCTTCTATTCTCGATGATATCGAAATCATCTATCATCTTTTTAATATTTGACCTAAAAAATTCCATATTGTCTACTATTCTCATGATGCTATCCGAAAAGCTGTCCCCAGATATTCCCACTTGATATTGTTTACAGAATCTTTTTAAGGGAATATTACTTGTACATACAATCGGCAAACCTTCAAATATAAACTCATACACCTTTCCAGAAGCACAATATCTATTATTTAAATCCTGTTTATGATAGAAAACAGCCCCAATATCGCAATTTCTAATAAAATACTTTAATTCATCAGAATTTAATCTACCAACATCAAAAATATTATTGATACCATTTTCCAATATCAATGAATTGAATTTTTTCTTCTCGTCTTCTTTGCCTCCACCGATTATAAAAAGAGAAAATTTATCACCTAAGCTTCCTACTTCTTCGATAAGCTTTATACCGCCTCTATTCAAAGAGTAACCAGCTGTAGATACTATCTTAATAGAATCGTTTGAGAAGAAATATTTAAACTTCTCTTGAAGATTACCTAAATCTACTGTTAATGAATAATCTAATTTCCTGATATTCTCATACACAAGGGGTTCTTTTGTTAGATTATATAACTTCTTTGCTATCCTAGCTCTTTCGCGGTTTGCACAAATCAATAAATCATACTTTTTATATAAAAACTTCTCTATGATGCAACCAATTTTCCCTGTGATATGCTTAACATCTTTAATTATGTAAAGCTCTCTACTATCACTAATGGTCCAAATTTTCGAAGGTACTATTCGCTTAATAAACTGACCTGGTATGAGCGCCTTCCTATTGTCAGCAATAACTATTGACAAATCTGGTATCATTTTTGCCACTTGATAACAAAATTGAAGAAAGATAAAATAGTTGTCTGATTTATTATAAATAAAATGATTCTCAAATATTTTATTGCTAGCCTTAGAAATAAGATAAGTTTCTCCTAAAAGCTGTGCAATTTCGACTAATTCTCTTAGCCTCCCATCGTATTCATATGTACTATATGAAATGACTAATACTTTATAATTATCCATTACTTAAACTCTAATTCCCGGGTGTAATTTATAGACACAATCATTCAAGATTCTTCTTTGGTCTTCCACGTTTTCCAGGGGCGGCTGGAACAACCTCCGGGACTTTTCCAGACCGGCCCCCTTTCTTGGGCGCAGCATTTGGATCAGGAAGTGGATTTTTCCTTGGCCTTCCCGGCTTGCCTTTGACTTTGGGAGCTTTCTCTTTCCTCTTCCTTTCCTTGGGCACTGGCGGTGAATAGACAAGACGGCCGTCAGCGATGGGGATCGATTCAGGACAGGATATCTTCAGTGCGCTGTAAATGTCATTGGCATCCTTTGCCGGGGTGTCGGTTATGATACGGGAAGGAAAGACCCTGCATTTCTGGTTGCGCATGAACTGGAGGCTTGATCCCATGATCATATCTCCAGTCCGAAGCTTCAGATGCATCATCTTCACCAGGCAGGTCGCTATGTAGGCAAGAAGCAGATGACCCCTGAATGTCTTCTCCGAGTGTGTCCTGAGGGGAAGAAGCTTGGTGTAGTTCTTGGCAAAATCAAAGATCTGCTCCGCAGCCTGCCTCTGGTAGTATGCAGGAAGGATCTCATCAGCGGAATAATCGGTTCCGGAAATGATGGCGAAGACCCCCTCTCCATCCATCGCCTCAAACACCTCATCAGGGGGAAGCTGCTCTCCGACGTCATAACATTATGATATCGGAATGTTATGACAAATGCCGATACTACATTTGATAAAGACTACAAGTCTCTGTAGTATCTAGAAATATATTTAACTATTTACCAATATTGTCGGAATAAATTTTCCAAGTCGATGCTATCCCCTGTTACACTGTCATTGCACGAAGTATTTCGTGACTATGACTTTTTGGAGGCTAGTATGGCTAATCTGACAATGGTTTTCATCTTCGATGAAATACTCACTGCGTTATGTGAGCTGGGTCTT
Source organism: Clostridia bacterium (assembly GCA_050251575.1). Taxonomy (GTDB): domain Bacteria; phylum Bacillota; class Clostridia; order SK-Y3; family SK-Y3; genus X23. The sequence continues at coordinate 1,272 of JBFWMP010000169.1, read as the reverse complement.
GCCGAAGGTTCAATACGCCAATATATCCGATATTTCAGAAAGATGCAGCGTTTTTTCTTGGGAAAAGGGGCTTCAGAATATTCTGAGAGGATTCTTGATGAGTATTGGATATCAGTAAGCGAGTGGTTAGGGCACTCCGATATGGAGGTTACGCTGGTGTATGCACATATGCGGACGTAGAGATGAAGAGAAAGGCTATTGAGAAGGCAATGGAAAGCTCAAATATTGTGCCAGAAAAGGAGCTGCCGAAATACATGAACGATAAGGAGATGATTAAGAAGCTTTACGGGATTGGCTAGAAATTATTCCGACTAAATTTAAGTACAATACTTACCTATCCTAGCAAGTACAAGTACAAGGACTTATACTTATATTAAAATAAAACATCGGCATTTTTCCAGTATCGGCATTTGTCATATCGACCATTGCACTGCTGCAGCTGAGGAACATGCTTTCCGCACCTGGAATATCCACGTGCAAGCTGATTGGGAAGACCCAGTCGCTGATGTGCACGAAGAGAAAGGATGGGACTGTCATAGTTGAGGTCCCCAACAAGCAGGTGAAGGAGTTCTATAAGGAGCTGAAGGTGAAGGTGCCTTCGTCGTTAAGCTTGGAGACGTTCAAGGCTGAAACCCTGAATCTGAAAACTGGGTCCTGAGAACGTATTGATGTATGGTTCTACTTTTGTGTTTATCGTAGGGTATATAGAAGAGAACCATTGCATTGAGCATGTCGCGGTTCCCATACTCCAGCGAATCAAGCACCTTGCAGAATCCCGAGCTTTGTGAGCCAATTGCAAAATAGGTTTTCAAGAACCTCGTAATGCATAAACATACAAAACCATCACTCACATACCCCATATCTGCTACTGGCCCATGTGACTGACAGAGCTTTGTCTTGTTTTTACTGATAACTGCATGATGGATATAGAAAAAAGAGCCCTTCTCTGATATAGTTTAGTCACGACAAAAAAACAAACAGGAGGAGCTCTTTTATATGATACATACTACACGAAACACCCCATTCCTTCAATCCCTGCTCTTCTCCCATGAAGACTTTTCACCCTGCCTTTTCCGCAGACCGAGCTAGCGTGAGAATGAGTTCCTCAGCTTCTTCCAAGGGGTGCAATCCCTGCTCACTTGCGACGAATTGCACAGGTTGCAGAGGAGCCACCGCAGGGGAAGACTCGGCTACGACCTGCTGCCGATACTGGGGATCATGCTGCTCAAGCTTCACTACCAGGTACGGACGGTGAAGGGGACACTGGCTCTC
>JBFWMP010000168.1:0-5585 GCA_050251575.1 Clostridia bacterium | reverse complement strand
ATGAGTTTTTGGTATTTGTGTAGGACTTTGCTTATTCATATATTATTCCCAATATGGTTTTTGTGGAAAATGTGACAGTTCTACCCGGTACCTCAAATCGCCAAATCACGCTTCCAGTGGCCTAAAAAGCCGGTTTTTATGGAAAATGTGACAATTCTTCCTGGTACCAATAATAATTCAACCGATCGCTATGGCAATCCCAAGGTCTCCGATATGGTATTCAGGAGCTGTTCGCCCCTGATTGAACGGTTGGTGCAGGTGCGTTGTTTCTTATCCCTGTGATCTGGGTACTATTTGTTAGACACTTTCTGAGTGGGTTCAGCAAGATCCTGATTTCTGCCGATGTGGATTTTCTTCCTGTGAAACGGTACCCGTACCGGTTCCTTTCTCATCTCGTGATCTGAGTACAATCCTGTAGACCTTTTTAATCGACAATCTTGAAAGAGCCTAATTCCCGCAGATATGGATTTTGTGACAATCCTTCCTGGTACCGATAATAGTTTATACCTGACACCAATAATTCAGAATAGAACCAGCTAAAAGTCACGTGAATCATACAGATTCAGAACAAACAGGCAAGTCTAACAAACATCCACCATGACAAATAGGATTAATTTTACATGTCTCACAACCAAAGCTGCTAACTCCTCTGTAGGAATCAAATTGTAGTGAATCCCACACATCCTGTATAGTTGCAGTTCTAAGAGAGAGCCCAATACCACGTTCAATTCCAAAAGAACAAGGGTACGCATTCATTCTGCTGTCAATATACATCGAGAACCTAGAAGCTTCACATGAATCAATTGAATTGTAATCGATATTATTCATATTTTTTAACAACAGGGGGACAAAACATGTATCGAATCCTATTCTATAAGGATGCTCCTTTTCTGCAAGATGGAAAAAAGAATCTAATTCATTTTCGTTCCCATTGAGAACTTGATTGCTACTCCCATCTCCAACAGGTTTATAGAGGAGGAAAACAACTGCCGCAATATTTGAAGGAAATTTATCTTTAAGCAACCGCTCACATGCTTCAGGTAGTGATCTTTTAGAAATTACATAATGAATGTTTACTTTACACCCTGCCTCAACAAATCTTTCAACGGCTCTAAAAGTAATTGGATTACTTTCTCTGCCATTTATCAACCTTGAATAAAGAGAGACTGCCACTGCCCCACAATGTTTTTTAGAATATTCTATTTCCTCATCTGTTAACATAAAGCCACTAGTCGTATAATTGGGTACTATCGAGGCATTTGAGGTGAATTCTAAAATCTCTTTAAAATCTGGATGTTTGTTCGGATCTCCGGCGCCACCCAATGCGACCTGAAAAGTTTTCCCTTTTGATTGTAAAATAATAGATTTATAGTCCTCAATATCCATATGAGGATTCAATACCGTTCCACCACGTTGATAACAATCAACTCCGACACTCGAACAATATCTTTTACATGATTCTGTACAATGTCCCATAATTCCGATATCAATCAACTCTGGATATGAACGAACCAAAGGCTCACATGAAAAATCTTCTTTATTTCTCGCGGGAAAGCGAACTAACGTCCCATTGTTTGGATTAAACAGTTCAATAAAATTATATTTGGGGTCTTTATAAATAATAGGGACTACCATACACAATCTCGCCCATCAATATAAATTCCTTTATCCTCATATTTAAAACTATCTGTGGCAAAGAAACCGGTAATACCATCAAGCGCCTCAATACTTCCCCAATATGGGAACCATCCCTTTTCAATAAGTTCAACAAATCTATCAGCTGTATTTTTATCATAGGACTCTTCAACAGATTCTCGAGTTAGTTCATGTGAATATTCTCCGTGATAAAATCTATGAGAGCGAGCTTGACTTAGAAGCTCTTCACAGAGTTCTATCGCTACTTGAGATAATGGAGACTCCTTAGAAAATCCCAGTAAGTCAAATAATATTTCTGTTGATAACTCTGTTTTCGATAGAATTAAAAAATTCGTTGAAGAACTATTCGTTACAAATCCTGTCCGTATTTTCATGCATGAATCTCCGCTTCAATAAAATTTGCAATTATCTTCAATATTTCATCATTTGGAAGTATTTTCTCAATTTCTGGATCTCCATTAAGATGAAGATTCACGATTAATGTTTTTCCCTCTGCAAATTCAGCTGCCGTATCAGAATCAAGGAAATATTTCTCTTTTAAAAACTGCTCATAGCTTTGAAACCAAATTTTGTAATAATTTTTATAATATTTTAATAAACTCCTTTTATTAGCAAAATACCTCATATATATTCTCATACCTATAGCTTCGGCATAACTCCGTCGCCGGACATTTAGAAAAATCAAGAATTTTCGTAAATTTATATTCCTATCCTTAATGAAAATATGACTCTTTCCTATCAAGTAACCTTCAATTATTGCATTTGGTCGTTTCTTCTTAGGAAATAATAATCCTACAGCTGAGTTAGTATCTTCACAGGAAGATTTTATTTTCTCAATAGCATCGATTTCAGCGAGGCTATTTGGAGAATATTTAATTGAGACATCATTAAACTTCTGCAAAGATAGCTTCTTACACTTCGAAAGAACAACTTCTTCATCAAAAATTTTGTATACCAATAGATTTGCCATCAAGGAAATAAAACTTATACTGTAAGTAGAGTTATTCCCGCTATCGATGATTCTTGCAACAATATTGTCTTCATCAATTTCTTCATATAATTCCCAATAGTCGAAGAAAAGAGTTCCCAGTACTTTTATGAATGTATCATTATCATATTTCCCAAACTCAGCAGCATATGCAAACCAATCTGATATTGCGGATTGATATATATATGAGCTATCTAAAGAAACACGTAAAATAAATCCTGAAAACGATACATCACGATCTATTTTCTGGAGAACATAATTCTTTTCGAAAGCATTCAATGGCATTCCATTTTCACTTAGTGTTCGCTTTAAGAGCAATTGGTTTCCATTCTCTCTATCAAGAAATTTAATAAGATAGGTGTTGAATATATATTCCGCTATTTCCAATAAGTTTTCGTTTCGGAAATGGCTGTATAGGTAAGTAATAACTCCTTCGAAACATGAATTTGGGCTTTCACTCTCCTTAAGAAAGTATTCATCAATAATTTCCTTGAGTTTCTTAAAGTCAACATACGGCCCCATTCTAATCAACACGATCCTGGCTAGAACATAATCTCTAAGCTCATCGAAAGTAAAATGGATGATATCTACATCTTTCTCAATTAAAGTGCCCTCATCTATTAAAAGAGAGTGACACAATAACAGACTCTCATCGAGGTATATGTATAGGTTAGATTTTTCTTGTGGAGGTAACCCTAAACACTGAACCAAATCCTTTGATGAAACATAATCAAAATTTTTTTGATCAACCATTAGATTCCCTACAATATCTAATAGATTACCAATTCTACAAAAATCCGGCGAACGTACATTCTGAATATAATTTCTGAATACAAAGTATCTTGAGACACGATTGCTTTCTTCTATTTCGTTTTTTTCCGATTCAAAGTAAAACCTAAATAACAAAAGTGAAGTATTCAGTAACCTAGTATATTCTCTAATAGGCAAGATCTTTTTCGCCTTAAAATATTTATGATATTTATCGATGAGTAGATCCAAGTAAGGGAATATATAATCATCCCTACTATGATAATAGTTATTTATAGAAAACATACATGCAGATTTTTCTTTATCATATCTAAAAGAGGATTCAGAGGCATCTCTATTAACACATAGTTTTTCTATGAGATCATGAAATCTAATTTCTAAATACTCATTTCTGCAGGACATTAATACTTTATAGTTTGGCAAACCCGAAAAATATTCACAGATATCAATTAGCCCTGTCTTGAAAGAATCATCGTCATTTTCATTAATTGCATCAATAACAACTACTATCGGAAGTCCTCGTATTGCGTTCCAGACTCCAATTACAAAAAAAATAGGTGTTAGAAAGTTGATTTTCAATCTAGGGTTTACCAACATACTCAATAAACGCTCTAGCGGAGATGGTCCTAGTGTTCTCGAATTTAAAAATAATACGGGTTGAAATGATTTGATAAGTGAGTCAACAGTATATGAAAGAAGAGAACTCTTCCCATTACCGGCAGTAGAAGTTATTATTAGTTTTTTGCTTGTATTTAAAATTAAAGATTCCTTCAATCTGCCAACAGAATCTTTCATCTGCATAAATTTATATACTATATAGTATTGTTCATCTTTCTCATCTAGAAGTCCTGAAAGCTCTTCTCTATGATTAGAAAACACTTCAGTTCCATGCTTGCTATCTAGAATCTTTTCAAGCCCTTCCAAAAAGAGAATTAATTTTTTTTTAGCTAGAGGTATTTTTAGCTTCTTTTTACCATGCGACACACACCAGTATTTTGATAACCATCTTCCATCAATTGTAAATAAAGATTTAATCTCCTTTCTAATTCTTCTCCTATATTTCCTCCCTCCAACCACTTGCCTTAATTTCTCACAAGTATCGTTAATATCAACAAATATTTCTGGTATGTATTTTTTAGTTTTTTTAAATTCATAAACTAAACTCTTTGAGATTTTCCGCATTTTAAAAACGATTATAAAAGGAAGAATTCCTATCAAGATACCCGAAAATAAACTTATTCCAAGTATTTGTAAAACGAATCCTGCAATCGTGATAAATTCCATTCAAAACCCCTACACCATACCCAATCAATTTTGTTTATGGTACCATAATAGATGGAGACATTAAAGAAATAAACCTCCTCGGGGCAAGCCCCGAGGTATCTTTTAGTAAGGCATCAGGTCATTCGCGTTCAAGAGTGAGATACAATGGCTTGTAGTCATCTTTCTTCTTGCCATGATTCTTCACATACTCCGCTATCACGTTCTCTCTCGTATACCTTCCGACACTCGCCACAAAATACCCCCGTCGCTCCAGAATTCCCCTCCCCACAACAGCTTCTTCACCTCAGGCTTGATTCCAACACATCACTTATCGCCAAGCGACGGTATTTTGTCAGGGTAACAAAATGGTACACCAGATCCACCACGTTGTGCGACAAATGCCAATACTCGCTATCGCTCATTCCCAATGCCCCCTCGGCTTATTCTCGGTCTGCCACGCGGCAAGCCGCGGGGTATTTGGATTCCTAAGCTCCAGACGACGCACCGTGTCGTCTTACGCTAATAAACAACAATTACTTTATCAATAATACTGAAATGGAACCCATGGAAGCTCTCAAGAGCCTGCTTATACGTGTCCTGGTACCGATAATAAACTTCATTCCTGAAATTATCACTGATAAAGACTTTCATCTCCCTCTCACTTCACCCTCGCCCCATCAACAGTGTTGCAGAAATGGACGGAGAACAGGCCTTTGTATTGGAGAATCTGCTCTAAATACTCTCTGGTCACCTATTGTTCTTTTTAACCTTGCAGGAAGGACCCATGAGAGACATAATAGCCTATAGTACAGTAGAAACTCTTTTAGAGATTCTATTATTAATATTGATTAACATAGTCCCAAAAAAAACAATTTCTATGAATGTGGATCTTTTGGAAGTTCTACCCCGG
>JBFWMP010000167.1:0-5753 GCA_050251575.1 Clostridia bacterium | reverse complement strand
AGCCACCGTGCAACCAGAAATAATGACCATTCCGATTAGGATAATACCTGGGGCATCGTCTGCATCTGCCATGAGAAATAAGAGTGGCATAAATACCACATATAAGGCACTGATGGTGATGGCACAGTATTTGATATTATTTAAAGCCTTTACAGATAAATCCGAAAATGTCTGATTCTTGTCAATATAGCTTAAAAGTTTTAAAGCCTGGAACAATGCAACGAAAAATGCTATCGCTGTTACATACAATCCGATTAAAAAGGGATATTGCAAAAAACCTAACTTTGGATTTAATTGTGCAAAAAATCCAGCTATTTTAGGTAACAAAAAAATACACACAGCAAGGACCGGAAGTCCCATAAGAAAAACAGCTAACTTTAGAAAGAGTATTTCACGTTTCATAAAAAGCACCTCGTTTTTAAATTTTCATCTATAGAATAACATACTATTTATCGTTTATCAATAAATATTTATTAAGATTCATTATTTTTTTATCGATAACTTCTGTATAGCGGTGAATTGAAGGTGAATTGAAACACGAAAATCCCATTTGTATTGCGAGAGTCCCGTTTTGAAAACGAGATTCCAATTTTGTAAGCGAAAGTCACGTTTTGAATGCGCTTTTGAATGCGTCCACTTCTTTTGAATGATCTTTGCAAATTTTACGATAGACTTATGGAAAAATATTGTCGAAAATGGTAGAATAGAAATGTTCTTAAATTCTTAATAAGTTGCCATAAATAATACATTCTGATTTATTGGGCAATTCAGCTGTGATTTGTGGCTTAACTGCCATGTGGTCATTTTTACCGTTCAAACTTTATCCTGAACAAGGTGTCTAGTTGACTATATTGCATATAGGTGGTGATACTTTATTATTTATTTGAATACAATTTGTGGGTGAAAGAAGCTTAGAAATATCAAATGAAAAGATTTAAGGAAGAAGAGCGCTAAAAAAATTTATTATGTAAAAGGAGACTTGTATATGAAGAAAAGATGGACAAGAATAACAATGATTGTTGCAATGGTATTTTTTCTAGTGTTAAATATTCCGATGACCTCATATAGCGTACCCGCAAATTCTTATTCGGGAATAACGGTATCAACAGAGTATAGTGGAGCTATTGACGTTGAGATGGGCGATGACGGTAAGTTGTATGTTACTGAGTATTCAGGCGGAAATATACTGAAAATAGATCCTGATGGACAAAATAAGGCAGTCTTTAAGTCCGGATTGAGCCAACCGATAGGAATGGCATTTGATGGCAGCGGCAACCTTTATGTGGCAGAGCATAACGGCCATACGGTTGGTAAGATTGATCCGGATGGTAACTACACATTAATAAAAGATACAGGTTGGGGATATCTTACAGGTCTTGTACTGGACAGCAGCGGGAAAATTTTTACAGTGGATTATAGCAGTGGGAAAATATATAAAATGGATTCGGATGGCGGCAATTTTACAGACTTTGCTACTGGATTCGCATCATACTCACTCATCGGATTGGCTATTGATGAAAATGATAATCTTTATGTCTCGGATAGAAGTAACGGTAAAATAATAAGGATTGAGCCTGACGGTACAGTTTCTGATTTTTATGTAGGTTTAAGCTATCCAAATTGGATTACACTGGGAGAAGATGGATATTTCTATATATCTAACGGAAATAGAAATATAGAAAAAGTAAATCAAAATGGAAATAAGGTTGCATCATTTAGCACGGGGTCAAATACACCTTGGGGAAGTTATGTAACCAAAGCCGGCTACATCTATTTTGCAACTTTATCTTCAAATCTTTATGAAATTGTCGGAAGTGCTTCGACAACCGATACTTTACATATTTCTTTACTCATGAATACAACCATGGAAGAAGGTCAGGCAGACCCGGCAGCCTTTTTGTTGAGCGGAATTGACTCAAATCCTCAAGTAGTCACTGCCGCAGTATACGGTCAAAGTATTACCTTATCCTTGAATTCACCCATAACTTCTTTAGACACGGATATAAAAGTTGACTATGCGAAAACAGGAACCAATAATTTAATGATCTTAGGCAGTGCTGACGAATTAGATAATTTCACGGGTTTGCCTGTTGTGAACAATATACCTCGTGTTATCAGTGTAGAGAGTATTCCGGAAATAACTGTTGCGAATGGGACCTTGCAGAATGCAATCGGATTGCCTGAGACAGTTACCATTAATCTGAGTGATTCGACGACAGCAAGTGCAGCAGTGACTTGGGATAGCGGGATACCGGCTTATAGCAGTAACACAGCCGGGACGTATGTTTTTTCCGGTGCGTTGTCACTAAGTGACACAATTTCAAATCCAAGCAATTTAGAAGCAAGTGTCAGTGTAACCGTTCAAGAACCAGGTATACCTGATGTTATCAGTGTAGAGAGTATTCTGGACATAACCGTCGCGAATGGGACCTTGCAGAATGCAATCGGATTGCCTGAGACAGTTGCCATTACGCTGAGTGATTCGACGACGGCAAGTGCAGCAGTGACTTGGGATAGCGGGACACCGACCTATAGCAGTAATACAGCCGGGACGTATGTTTTTTCCGGTGCGTTGTCACTAAGTGATAATGTTTTAAATCCAAGCAACTTAAAAGCAAGTGTCAGTGTAACTGTTCAAGCAGCACCAAGTTCAGGTTCGAGTTCCGGAGGGAGAAGCAGTAGTGCTGAGAAAAAGACGAATGCAACAGTAACAGTAAACGGACAGACACAAAATGCGGGAACAGCAACTACTTCAACAATAGGGACCCAAACATTAACTACAGTTACAGTAGATGACGAAAAAATAGAAGAAAAGATTAAAACTATGAGCAACAAAGCAACGGTTTCCATACCTATTACCGGAAGCGCTGACATTGGCGAGGCAGTATTGAATGGAAAAACGATTAAGGACATGGAGAAAAAGGAAGCCATATTAGAAATCAAGACGGATTCAACAGCCTATTCTTTGCCTGCATCAGAAATAGATATCGACAGTGTATCTGCACAAATCGGACAGGCGGTAGACCTTAAAGATATAAAAATTAATATACAAATAGTAAATCCACCAGAGGACATTTTCAGGATTGTACAAGACACTGCAGATAAAAACAGCTATCAAATTGTAGTAAAACCGATAAATTTTGAAATAACATGTACAAGCGGAAACAAGAAGGTAAATGTATCAAGATTCAAAGGGTATGTAGAAAGAACAATTGCAATTCCAGACGGGGTTGACCCTGGCAAAATCACAACAGGAATTGTACTTAATGAAGACGGCACCTTTTCACATGTTCCAACAACAATCGTAAATATTAATGGTAAATATTATGCAAAGATTAACAGCTTAACAAACAGTACCTATTCTGTAATTTATAATCCGATTGAATTTCCTGATGTTGCAAATCATTGGGCAAAAGATGCTGTCAACGAAATGGGTTCGAGATTAGTTTTAACTGAGAGTGGAAATAGTAATTATGAGCCGGACAGGGATATCACAAGAGCAGAGTTTGCTGCTGTTATTGTAAGAGCCTTGGGACTTGCTGCAGGGACAGGAGATAACAGCTTTGCTGATGTTAAGACTTCTGACTGGTATACCGGGTATGTAGAAACAGCTGTTTCATATGATATAATAAGTGGGTATTCAGATGGTACATTTGGTCCCAATGATAAAATTACACGGGAACAAGCAATGACCATGATTGTAAGAGCAATGAAGTTAACGGGTTTGTATTCAACATTGACTGATGCAGAAATCAGCACTCAAATATCAAACTATACTGATGGGGTATCTGCATCAGAATATGCGGAGGAAAGTATTGCAATCTGCTTAAAAAATGGTCTTCTTTCTGGAAAAAGCAGCAATAGTTTAGCACCAAAAGATTATTTGACCCGTGCAGAAGCAGCAGTGATAATTAGAAGAATGTTAGAGAAATCAGGCTTGATTTAATAGTAAGTCATAGGGGCGGTGAGTTAAAACAAACCGTCCCTTATGACTCTTTTGGCAAAGAGATATAGAATGTTGTGCCAATCTTTGGGTCGCTATCAAACCAGATTTTGCCTTTATGTATCTCGGTAATTGCATGATGGACCATAAATAACCCTAACCCTGTTCCATCCTTACGGTGGTAGATAAAAGGTTCAAACAATGTCTTTTTTATTTTATCCGGAATTCCGGGACCATTATCGTTTACCGATATTAAAAGTTCTTTTTTATTGTGGCTTATATCTACTGTGATTTTGCCATTTTCGGGCAGGACTTGAATTGCATTTTTTATCAGATTCTCTATGGCACGTCTGAAGACTTTTATGTGAATACGTATTTCGCCTTCATAGGTACTTGTTAAAATAAGATTAATGTTGTTCATCTTGCAAGTAGCTTGCATATCATCGATGATTTCTTTGATTATTTTGGATGGATTTACCTTTATGAGACCTTCCGGTTTAAAAACGTTCTGCAAATCTACGACCGACCTGGTTAGAGAATCAACTTGGTTTATTATCCTTTGAAAATAGGTATGTTCATTTTTCGATGACGATGTGAGTATGCCTAATTGTGCGAGCCCTCTTATGCTTGCCAGAGGATTCTTCAAGTCGTGAATGGCCGATGCCATAAGCTCTGCAGTAGCAATTACCTTTTTTGCGGGAGCAATATATCTTTTCTTTTTGGATACTTTGTTTATCTCTTTTTCAATTGCGTCTACGCAAGACATTGCAATTGTCATACGACCCGGATGCGCATATTCGTTTAATACGGAAACATCAATAGCTCCAACCACTGTATTGTCTTTAAATATTGGTACCCCCAGACATGAGAACGATTTATAGATTTTTGCAAAATGTTCAACACCATATATGAAAACAGGTTTCTTCTCTAACAAGCATGTACCGCCGCCATTATTGCCGATATGTTCTTCCCTCCAGCTTGCACCTATACATAAGCCTTTGCTTTTTCCGCCAGCTTCTTCTGCCGGCCCCCGCATGTCTAAAATCCAACCTTCTCTATCTAATAATGCAACTACATGAGGAATTCCGGACAAGCTGAGAGAGAGATAATCCAAATATGGTTTAGCTGCTTTGATTAGATAGTGATTATCCTGTAACTTCTGTTTTAAAACTTGTTCAGGTAAAAAAGTGAATTTTAAATTTGACGGTTTGATATTCAACTTCTTACATCTATCCCACGATTCTACGGTAATTGGCCGCAAAGTAGGCTGTTTAACGATTGCTTCTTTAAGAGTAGTCCATTCTTTGATTATATCCATATTTTCAATATTAATGAGGTTTTCCTGTTTCAACAATTTAAATACAACTCCTTTATTATGCATTTCTATCAGCATAATTATATATTCTACATAAACCGTAAATACCCTCTGTATTTTACATAATTTTTACAGGCACAAATAGCATGAAACTTATATATGGTAATTTAAAAAACATATGAAAAAAATGTCAAGAAACAGAAGGATATAGAATATATATGCAGAATATATTCTATATTAGAAAATTATTACTATAATTTAGGCAAATACCCACTTTTTTCTTGAGATATAATGACTAAAATTTATGAGACTTAAAGGAGAAGATGCATCATGTGTACTAAAAAATTCACCAGGCGGGTATTGCTTTTTTCAATGATCTTGTTATTGTCATTACAGCTTTCCATGAATTATGTGTTCGCGGACTCTTGGGTGGCAGACATTGATAATGGGATGGACAATGCATTTACAGTACTAAACCATGATCCGACCAAGAGT
>JBFWMP010000166.1:0-5882 GCA_050251575.1 Clostridia bacterium | reverse complement strand
TTTTGGTGCGCCCTGAGGGATTCGAACCCCCGACCTTTTGATTCGTAGTCAAATACTCTATCCAGCTGAGCCAAGGGCGCCTATGAGCACATATTATAATAACATATGTATGAACAAAAATCAAATGTTTTTTATTTCCTGCAAATATATTCTGGCCTAAACTAATCTTACCTTATATCTGATAGAAATTTATGCTATAATAATAGATACGATAAACTACCTAATTTTTCCGGAGGTATGAATATGGCTACATACACATTGTCCAATAGTAATCAAATACACTCTTTTCCTGTAGCAAATATTTTTATAGATAAATATATGCCATCTTCCAATGCTACCTTCGTAAAGGTCTACTTGTATGGACTCCGACAGTGCTTTCAACATAATAACCAAGTTGAAAACAAGGATATCGCTGCTGCTTTAAATATTCTTGAGTCTGATGTAATAAATGCTTGGAAATACTGGGAGTCAGTTGGCGTAGTAAGATTAGTTATACATGATGATGGACAGCCATCTGATTTTGATATAGCATTTGTTGATTTAACTTCTGACCCGCAACTAGCTGCAAAGAAATTTTCGCATATATTAATAGATTCGAAACCGAATTATACTCCTGAGGAAATTTCAATCTATATTGAACAGGATAAAAATATTCGTTACTTATATCAGACTGCTCAGGAGAAACTTGATAAAATGTTGAGTTCAGCAGACATAAAGACTCTTTACAGCTTCTATGATTGGCTGCGTTTGCCTGTAGAAGTCATCATCATGCTGTTAGAATACTGTGCCTCTTTAAATAAAAAGAGTATGAGATATATCGAAAAGGTGGCTATCAGCTGGGCTGATGAAGGCATTAATAGTATCGATAAGGCGGAGCAATATCTCGGTCAGGTTGAACAGAGAAAGACAGTGCTTCATCAAATCAAAAAATCTTTAGGGATTATAGACAGATCCCTCACTGAAACAGAAGAAGGATATATACTAAATTGGACTAACAAAATGAATCTGTCCCCTGATTTAATAAAATTAGCCTATGAGCTTACAATATCAAATACAGGCAAGCTGGCATTCCCTTACCTAAACTCTATCTTGCAATCTTGGCATGAACGGGGAACCATGACTGTGGAAGCTGCCGAAAGAGATATGAAACAATATAAGGAAAATTCAAAAGAAAAATACCTTAAGAAGACTTCTGCTAATAAGTCTAGTCCAAAGAATAATAAGTTTATTAACTTTACTCAAAGAAAGCATGATTTCAATGAAATTGAGCGCCTTTTACTACAAAAAAGATTGAATAATATCAAAGAAGAAAGCAGGTAATCTTACTCATGGCTTATGATAAGCAAGTATATAGTCAAATAATCAAAAGTTATGAAGCTCTTCAAGATAAGCAAAAAGCTGAATTAGAGCACAAAAAAGGAGAAATATATAAGGAAATTCCCCGTATCGAAGAAATCGACCGCCAACTTTATGAAACAGGTTTATCCCTTGTGCGACAATTATTTCAACATTCATCTGAAACAGAAGACATTATTGAACAAATTCGCCAAAAAAATATTGATCTGAATATGGAAAAAGGTGAGCTGCTGAGCGTCCATGGTTATCCTGCTGACTATCTGACAATCAGGTATAAATGTAAAACTTGCAAAGATACCGGCTATGAGAATAATCAGCTTTGCAGCTGCTTCAGACAAAAGCTCATAGAAGCAGCGTACGCCCAATCAAATTTAGCAGCTATCTTGGACACTCAAAACTTCGATAATTTCGACTTTAGCTATTACACTACCTCCACAGACAGTGAAAGTAAGATTTCACCCAGACAAAATATGCAAGATATTTTTCAAAAGTGTATTGATTTTGTTACTAATTTTGATAAGTCTGATCAAAATCTTTTGCTTTATGGGGGCACAGGACTTGGAAAGACTTTTTTGTCCAGTTGCGTAGCCAAAGACTTATTAGATAAAGGTAAAACTGTTTTCTATCAAACAGCTTATAAGACCTTTGGTCTTCTCGAAGATTATAAATTTAATAAATCCGACTCCCTCGCAGATAAACATCAAATAGACAAACTATTTGATGTTGACCTTATGATTATTGATGACTTGGGCTCAGAATTTATAAATACTTATACCAGCTCAGTATTTTTTAACATTTTAAACACCCGGCTAATGGATAAACGAAAAACAATCATCAACACGAACCTTAATATTGAAGAACTTACAGAGCTTTACTCAGAACGAGTAATCTCCAGATTATTAGGTCATTATCTTCCTCTGAAATTCTTTGGAGAAGATATTAGACAAAGCCGAATGTACAGATAAGTAAAAGTTAAGGTCACTGGGAAACCGCTGAAAAAACCCGTCTTGTGTCATTCTGAATGAAACGAAGTGAAATGAAGAATCTTAAAAGTTGCTTAAGTGCTAAGATCCTTCACTTGCGTTCAGGATGACATCTCGAGTTTCTTTTGCTTAATCATACTTTTTCATTGGTTTCCCCGGCACCTTAACTTTTACTTATTATGAAAGATTTAATTTCTTGATAATTTTTGCTATCATAGCTGCTCTGTTAAATGGAGCAATAAAATAGAATCCGTTTACATCTTTTTTGATTCTAGCAGCAATATCTACTGCAATATTAATCCCTTCTTGTTCTGCCCCTTCCCTGCTCATTTCCTCATGGAAACGGGAAATATATTTTTCAGGAACTGCTATGCCCGGAATTTCGTTATTTAAAAACTGTGCATTTTTATAGCTAACGATGGGCATAATTCCACCAAGTATTCTTATTTCATCACTTTTTCTAAATGTTGATAAATAGGCTGCCACTTCATCGGAATAGATAGGCTGTGTAAGAAAGAAGTCTGCTCCTGCCTCTGCCTTCTTATACATTCTTAGCACTTCAGCATCTTTATTCCTTGCATTTAGATTTAATGCTCCTCCTATAAATAGGGTATCATCAGAAAACTGTTCTTTATTCATTTCGCTTATTAACTTCATTAGCTTCATTGAATTAAGATTAAAGACACTTTTAATCTCATTTCTTTCTGCCCCTGCTATTGGGTCCCCTGTCACTGCGAGAATATTTCTTATCCCCTCCATGTGCGCTGCAAGCAAGTCGGATTTTAAGGCTATAATATTTCTATCTCTGCAGCAAATATGAGGTATTGCATCTATTCCTATCTCCCTTATAATTTTTGAAGCAACTACGAAAGGATTGATTCTTGCTCTAGCCAAAGGAGAATCAGATATGGTAATAATATCAACACCGCTATCTTTTAGCAGCTTAGCACCGGATAATATTGCATCAATATTATTTCCAAACGGCGGGTCTAATTCTACTGCAATAGCAAACTCATTATTCTTCAATTTTTCATAGAATAAGTTTCTTTTGATTGGCTTATTATCATTCTCTTTTATGATAATAAGCTTTTCCGCTTTCTCTCTAGGATTATGGATGCCCAACCTTTGTACTATTTTATGAATATGAATCGGTGTAGTCCCGCAGCATCCACCGATTATCTTGGCACCAAGCTCTTTTATACGCATCATCATATTGGCAAAATACTCTTCATTCTGCGGATAGATGGTTCTCTCATTTACTATTTCCGGAAATCCTGCATTTGGCAATACGGAAACAATATCATTTGAGATATCTATCGATTTAATTGCATTATATAAATGAGTCGGTCCTGTACCGCAATTAAAGCCATATGCATCTATTGCTGCAATTTTCTTTACTTCTTCTACTATCCTCTGAGCACTGAGTCCTTTTCTTGTATACCCATCACCCATTACTACAAACTGAGTGATTATAAATACATCTTCACTTTTTTGTTTGATATATCTTGTAACCTGCTCTAAATACTCTGCACTGCTGAATGTCTCGAAAACAAAAACTTTAGCATTTAACTCTAAGAAAACATCCGCAATGAACTTATATTCTTCTATAATATTAGATTTATCTATTTCAACACTATTGCTGTCTATTTCCGGCACAGGTCCTATATCTGCAGCTACAAAAACCTCTCTGCCTTCTGCCGCCTTTTCTGCAATTTTATATCCATTGATAATCAAAGTCCTTAATTTTTGCCTTGATATCCCCAAGGTTTTTGTATTTGCAGAAAAAGTATTGGTTCGGATAAGCTTAGCACCGGCTTCAATATACTGCTTATGAATTCTTGCAATAGCATCAGGATTATTAATATTCGCTAATTCACAAAAGGGTATATTATCGTCCGATATTTGCGGATAATACGTACCCATCGCTCCATCCGTAACCAATATATTATCCTTTAGATATTCTCTAATCATATTATCTCACCTCATCTTAATTTAACATTAGAGCTGGCAGTTCGGAGGAATCGTAATTGGCAGGCGACCTACATCCGAAGGGTAAACGCTCAATCCATCGTTCTCACTATCTTGCAATTATGAAAACATCTCTATGCAATTTAGTGATATTTGGTTTTCATCATAGAATATACTTATTAGAGAGTTTCATTAATTGTGTAAAAATACATACAAACAGCTTGTCCAATTTCCTGAATATTTTTTGTTTTAACAGCTCTTACGACCTCTTGTAAGGTACTCAGGCGACTCTCATAATTAAAAGACTGGTTGCTTATTACATACTTATAAAGTGGTTCAAATGTCGTATGATAAATAAGAAAAAGATGCTTATCTCCAGTTAAGCGAAAAAGCGTTTTGTGAAACTGCCCTTCCAATTCCAAACATTTAAAAACCTCGCCACACTCTACAACATGGGCATACTGGTTCAATAAGTCTTCTAGTATGCTTATATCCGTATTTATCTCGACAAGCAGCTTAAAAACTTCTGCCTCCATAGCACTCAACATACGCAGGTGATTACACTGCACTGACCGATTAATGCCAACCGCTCTCGTATGCCGGTTATTTAACCTTTCCAGCAACCCTTCATACTCTAATTGAGTAAATGCCTCTCTGACGGGCATTCGTGAAGTGCCAAGCTGTTTAGCAACAATGACCTGTGTCAACTCCTCACCATCCTTAATCCTCCCTTCCAGCATCTCTCTTCTTAACATCTGAGCAATATATTCTCCTGTTTGAAGTGTTTTTAATGGTTCTATATCAATCACTCATTTCAATCAAATCTTAAACATTGTGATCATCATTTCACAACAGTATTATTGTATCCATTCTTCCATGACATGTCAATCATTCATCCATCTCAAAAAATATTCATTAAAAAACCGAGATGGCATAAAAGCTATCTCGGTTTTTTAATGAATAAAAAAATTAAGATGTGAGATATTACCCCAGCAGTCTAACTAAAAACATACTGATTGGTTCAACAAAAGTAATTAGTACCAATGACATAACTAGTGCAATTAAATAAGGAATAACCGACTTAACCAAATCTTCCAGTTTTACATTAGCAATATTACATGCCACATACAGGCAGCTGCCTACTGGAGGAGTTACCATGCCGATACCCATATTAACGATAAAAATAATACCTACTAGATAGGGATCAACTCCGACACTAGTTAAAACTGGTAGCAAAATGGGTGTTAGGAGTGCTATAGCAGCAGATGAATTTAAGAAACAGCCTGCAATCAGTACAATTATATTAAATAAAAGAAGCAAAATATATTTATTATCAGTAAGTGACAGCATTGTACTTGCTATGCTCTGTGGAATGTGCTCACGGGTAAGTACATAACCAAAGGTAGACACAGTTGCCATTATCAGCATAATAACAGATGCAGCAACAGCAGAATTGCAAATAACCTTTGGTATATCCTTGATTTTCAGTTCTTTATAAACAAATACGCCGACAATCAATCCATATATAGCAGCAACAGCACCTGCCTCTGTGGGAGTAAATGTACAGATCGGAAG
>JBFWMP010000165.1:0-5929 GCA_050251575.1 Clostridia bacterium | reverse complement strand
CAGCAACAGCAGAATTGCAAATAACCTTTGGTATATCCTTGATTTTCAGTTCTTTATAAACAAATACGCCGACAATCAATCCATATATAGCAGCAACAGCACCTGCCTCTGTGGGAGTAAATGTACCTGAATAAATTCCGCCAAGAATAATGAAGGGCATGATAAGTGCCCATATGCTATCAAAGAATACTGCTAAAAATTTTCTTACTGTAACCTTTTCAACTACCTTCGGAACTTTATGTTTTCGGGCATGAAAATAAGCTACAAGCATCATAAATGTTCCCATCAGTATACCAGGACCAATTCCCGCCAAAAAGAGTGTACTAATCGAAGTACCTGCCAATACACAGTAGGTCACCATAGGAATGCTCGGCGGAATAACCTGCCCAACGGTTCCTGCAGCAGCTGCAGTTGCCGCTGCGAAATTCTTATCATATCCGTTTTTCTCCATCTCTGGAACCATGATGCCACCTATAGCAGCGGTTGTCGCAGGACATGAGCCTGATATAGCGGCAAAAAACATAGAAGCACCAATTGACACCATTGCTAAACCACCTGTAAATCTGCTGAAGAACAGATTTATAAAGTTAACTAGTTTCCTGGATATCCCACCTTCTCCCATTAGGTTTCCAGCCAAAATAAAAAAAGGAATTGCCATGAGCGGAAATGAGTTTACTCCATTAAACATTGACTGAGCCGTAATAATCAGAGATACATTCATCCCATATAGTATCGTAATAATTGCTGCAAAACCCAAACATACCGCGATAGGAACACCTAAAAACATCAAACCAAAAAAAGTAATAAATAATAATGCTGTCATTTGTTACTTCCTCCTCTGCTTGGCTTTAAGAAAGTGTATGCACATACCAGATACCATATGCACATAAATAGCGAACCAATCATCATTCCTGCATAGACAAATGCCAAAGGAATCTCCAGTGCAGGAGAAAGCTGTGCCATCAATTTATCCCATAATGATGCACAATAATAGACTACGCCACCAAAAAACACAGATGAGATTAACATGGACAAAAACTGCATAAGTCTTTTTACACCTGCCGGGCATAAATCCTGAATAAGTGATACTCCAATATGGTTACTTCTGCGTGCACCTACATACCCAGCGATAAAAGTCATCCATATAAACAGAAATTTTGCAAGTTCCTCCGACCACGCAAGTGGCTGAACGACAACCTTCCTGAAGAATACTTGCATAAAAATCAATAGCGTCATGCTTCCCAAAATCAATGCAGAGCCCCATACAAAAGCCACATCAATTTTTTTAAGAATTCGCTCAATTCCCTGCATCACACGTACTACCCCCTCAATTAAGCATTTATATTGATTTGTATTAAATAACCCTAAATGCTTTCATACTTAAATAATATAACAATATGACCGCCAAAAGCCGTATAAATTTCTAAAGTTCATAAGTCCAATGTTTCAACGCTTATAATATATCTTAAAGCATATCAAATAATTTTTGTCAAAGCTAAGTTGAAAGTCTTCCAATTCTAGCCTTGACAAAAACTAATTTGATACTGTGATAAGATTAAAACATTCACTTTTACAAGTGTTTTTACCTTTTACTTAATTCTATTACTAATACCTGTTATACTATTTGGATTCATCTATCTTTTTTAACAAGGTGCCGAATTCCGCTTCAAACATTTTATATACCGGTTGAACTGCCTCTTTAAAAGCAGCCAAATCTTCGATAATATTGACATTAATTCCTGTATCTTTGATTTGTTTTAGAAGCGACTCGTCTAGCTTTGTCGAGACCTCACGCTGGTAAACCCCAGCTTCTTTTGCTGCTTCCATGATAGCCTTTTGTTCTTCCGCAGTAAAGGAATTGAATTTATCAACACTCATGATAAGCGGTTCTGCCGTATAAATATGATTTGTGACCGAGTAGTAATCGTTAACCTCAGCATACTTATTTTTGAAGAAGTTCGCTGAAGTATTTTCCTGCCCATCAACAGTTCCAAGCTGAATAGCGGTGAATACTTCAGAAACAGCCATCGGTGTAGGCACTGCGCCCAACTGTTCAAAAGTAGCAAGGAAAATCTTACTTTCAGGCACTCTGATTTTAAGTCCAGCAAGATCACTAGGCTGAGTAATAGCACGTTTAGAATTGCTCATTGTTCTGAATCCATTATCCCACCATCCAAGAATCTTAAAACCTTTCTTTTCTGCAATGGTTCCAAGCTCCTTACCAAATCCTCCATCCAAAACACGGAAGGCTTCTTCTTTGCTATCAAAAACGAAGGGCATATCTAAAACGCCGATTTCGGGTACAAAGTTGCTCAATGACATCGTTGATTCAAGAGCAACATCAAGGGTACCCATTTGAACAAATTCAATTGCCTTAGCACCGGAAGCAAGCTGAGAAGATGGGAACACGTCAACTTTAACACTTCCATTGGTCTTCTTCTCGACCAGTTCAGCAAATTTTAAAGATCCGTCTTGATAAGGATGATCAGTCGCACCGACATGATTTAGAGAAAGAGTAACTGTCTTTTTAGGCGTAGCAGGCTTGTCTGAATTAGAAGGAGTTTGTTGCTCAGCTGGTGCAGGCGTGGTAGAATCTGGCTTAGCGGCACATGCCATAAGAGATACCATAAGTAAACAAACTAATGCGGTACTAATAACTTTTTTCATTATTAACCCTCCTAAAAATATTATTTAGTAATTATTTGATAAATTTAACTTTTTTACATATTTCCTCAATCTGCTCGTCCTTACGCTTGTTAAAAATGACTTTGTTTTGCTCAAAGAGATTGCCCCCATGAGTATCAATAGAAATAATCAGAGGACCAAATTCCTTTACACGGGATACCCAAAGGGCTTCCGGCATTCCAAGGTCAATCCATTCCACTCGCTCAATTTCCTCAACCTCTGTTGCTGCCAAAACAGCGCATCCTGCTGGAAAAACAGCATGAATTGCCTTATGCTCAGCACATCCCTCAACCGTCTTAGGTCCCATTCCTCCCTTGCCGACAATTAGCTTTACGCCTGTTTGCTCAATAAATTCCTTTTCAAACTTTTCCATTCTCATGCTAGTAGTAGGCCCAATGGAAACCATTTCATACTTGTTCTCGCCAACCTTGCGAACAATGGGGCCTGCATGGAAAATTGCTCCACCCTTCAAATCAACAGGAAGCTTTATACCCTTTTCAATCAGACGTCTATGTCCTACATCACGGCAGGTAATAAGATATCCATTCAAATAAACAACATCACCGATCTTGATATCTTCAATATCTTCATCTGAAATCGGCGTAGTTAAAATTTTTTTCATAGGGCAACCTCCTTATGTGAAATAATCTTATAGGATAAGTCATTATTAAAAATGATATTTCCCCTTCTATGCGACCAACAACCAGTATTAACAGCCACACCGATAGTTGAAGGATGTCTGGCGGCATTTTCAATATGCACACCCATAACCGAATTTTTCCCTGACAATCCCTGCGGCCCAAGACCAATAGCATTAATGCCTCTCTCAAGCTCCTTTTCCATCATCGCAGCTCTTTCATTTGGATTGCTACTTCCTAAGGGACGCATTAGCGCTTTTTTAGACAACATAGCAGCGGTTTCAACCGATGTAGCCACACCGACACCTACAAGAAGAGGCGGGCAAGCATTCAAGCCATATGAAGTCATAACATCTAAGACAAATTCGACAACTCCCTCATATCCGGCACCGGGCATCAATACCATGGCTTTACCAGGAAGGGTACATCCACCGCCAGCCATGTAAATATCAAGCTCCAACTGATCACTGTTCGGTACAATCTCCCAAAAGATAGAGGGTGTACGATACCCTACATTGTTGCCTGTATTGTATTCATCGAAAGTTTGTACCGAGTTATGGCGCAAAGGAGCCTTGATAGTAGCATCCAATACAGAATTTTTTAATATTTCCTCTAACTCGTTAATCAAGGGAAAATTAGTGCCGATTTTGGCAAAGAACTGGATAACTCCTGTATCCTGACAGCAGGGACGATTAAGTTCTTCCGCAAGATCCTGATTCTTAAACATAGAATCATAAACCAGATTTGCAAGATCAGTATCTTCGGTTTCTCTCAGTGTGGCAAGCTTATCAAGAATATCATCCGGTAATTTCTTGCCTAAATACGCAATGAACTTTGACACAATTTGACTCATTTCTTTGATTTGTTTTTCATTGCTCATAGAATAGACCTCCTATCTGCTATTTTATTAAATATATATGGTATTTAATAATGTATCCATACCATTGATGATATATTATCAATTTTTTAGTATTTTGTCAATATAAAATATGGATATTATACAAATAACTCATAACAACACTATAAATATTGTGCAAAATATTAAAAATATTGATAAGGTACTAGCTATGCAGTCTTCGTTTATGTATACATCCATTAATTATCATTATCTGGTACTTGTGTCTTGTTTATGTGTAAAATGCAGTGGAATTAAAATTAAAAACCTCCAAATTGCCAATCTGGCAACTTGGAGGTTTTTAATTTTGATGGAATATTATTTCCCTAGATTGATGTTTCTAATTTTACTCGAAACCTTCCAGCATGCTGCGAAGACTTCTATGAATATGTTCTTCCATACAAGCCTGTGCTCCTTTTTCGTCTCTGTTGATAATATATTTAATCAATTCATCATGCTCACTAGCTGATAATATCACATATTGCTCCTCTGTTACGGTACGACCCTGGGATAGCCCATTCCACAGATTAGAAAGCATGGTTAACAACTTTGCATTATCCGCAGCCATCCAAATAGCCATGTGAAATGCTTGATTACAGTTGGAATATTCATCGAATCGTCTTTCTGCAACTACTATCTTTCCCTGCTCATATACATCTATAATTTCGCTGATATCTGCATTGCTTCTGCAAGTCAGAGCAATAGCAGCACCTTCCAAAACAGCACGAACAGCGTAATGATCTTCAAGAAATTTTCGAGAAATACCTTTAACTACTGCTCCTTTATTGGGACGCAGCAAGATCATCCCCTCAGTGGCAAGCATTTGAAAAGCCTCTCTAACTGGCGTGCTTGATACTCCCAACTGTGATGCTACACTCTCCAAGGTGAGTTCCTGTCCCTCTTCAAAATTTCTAGATAAAATTGCTTTACGCAATGCGGAAGTTACGCGTTCTCTAGCAGGTAAAAGTCTAATCGGCTTTAACGGCTCCATCTCAAGTCTCCTTCATAAATTTCTTTGCAACGGGTATCGATTCTCGAATTCCAGGATACATTATTTATGATATATCCTTTATGCAGTATACCATTTCTTAATAAGAATTTCAATCTTGTTTTACAGGCAAAAATTGTTGATTTACTGTAGAAAAAAGAAAGGCACAGAATAAAAATATATTATACTCATCTCTATAGTTCATGGGAAATGGACCCAATGAAAACTCTAATACGCTGATTCGACGGTTTATTCCTCGCAGATGAAAATACACTATGGTTATCATAAACACATCCATCAACATGCCCTAACACCCTCCAAGAATACTGCAACAAAGCCCCCTCAGCCTGAGGAGGCTTTGTTGCAGTATCAAAAGAACTATTCTATTTTCCATACAGGTCTTCATACATTTTGATTCTTGCCCGTATAAGTTTCTTCCAAGCAGATTTGTCGTAAAACGGATTATATCCGTTTGTAATCTGCTTTGCTTTTTCCATCATATCTGTCTGATTGGGGTGAGAACCTAAAGCAATATCAATTTCCAAATTTTCCACCTTGTGCAGAGATTTAATATATTCTTGCCGCAAGGTAGCCGACATACCCGACTCGGTAAAATACTCATCACTCAGAGTGTTCAGCCCAATGCCACCATGCATACCATAATGATAACCCTTACCTTCATTGTCTTTTATTTCAAAAAAGATAGAATGCGTTCCCGGAGTA
>JBFWMP010000164.1:0-5983 GCA_050251575.1 Clostridia bacterium | reverse complement strand
AAAAATGATGAGAGCGACAAATAAATTAGAAAAATTCTTATAATAAAAAAGAATAAAACAGAATAAGTAATATAAAGAGGCAGGCTGTTTAAAAGAGCTATATTAAATCATAAGGAGGGACATGCTAGATGAAAGAATCACTTTTGTTGAAAATTAAGGATAGTGTCAATCAATACGCGAATGTTATTGCAAGTGTATTGAATGTAGATGTGGATATAGCGGATAACAATTTGATCCGCATAGCAGGAACCGGAAGATTTGCGCATCATATTCTTATGTATTTTAATAATGAAGGCAATGCATTTAGAAAGGTATTGCAGACCAAGAAATCACTTTTTATAGATAATCCAAAGGTGCATGAAGTTTGCATAGGATGCAAGAATATAGAGATTTGCATAGATCAATGTGAAGTGTGCTGTCCGATTATTGTCAAAGATGAAGTGATTGGGGTTATTTCATTAGCATCTTCTACTGAATCGCAAAAGTTACAGATATGTGAGAATATTTCAGACTATCTAGCTTTTCTTGAAAAAATAGCAGATCTTATTGCAACAAAGGTTCTTGAATATATTAACTATGAGGAGCAGGCTTTTATGATTGAGCTCTTAAATAGGTTGATGAATTTAATTAATGATGGCGTGATTATTTTTGATGATGATAACAGCATCTTATATATGAATAGAAAGACAGAGCTCTTACTTGGGAACAACTTATCTCAGTTAAGATATCTAAGAAAAATAAAACAATTTTCAATACACAAAATCAAGAACACGAACAACATGACGGATGTCGAGTATCTTGTGAAAGTCAAAGAAAGAAAAGTTAGACTTTCAGGAAGCATTTACCCGATTACTATTGGAATAAAAGAAGTAAGCAGAGTATTTATTTTTCAAGATATTATCTCACTTCAACAAAACATGCTGAAAGTAAATCATGTAGATAAGTACAATTTTAACTATCTAATAGGTAAAAGTGAAAATTTTCTTAAGATAAAAGAACAATGCAGAAGGCTATCATCAGGTGATAAGAACATACTAATATGCGGGGAGACGGGAACAGGCAAAGAAATGTTTGCTAGAGCCATACATAATGAGAGTATGAGAAAAAATAATCCCTTTATTACTGTAGTATGCAGCGGAACGGTTGATACAATAATTGAGAAAGAGATTTTTGGGTACAGTTATCAATTTCCTGATGATAAAGGGATTGGTAAGATAGAAATATCTGCCGGTGGAACTTTGTTTATTGATGAAATAAGCGATTTATCTTTGAGGCTTCAAGGAAGATTAGTGAATGTTATAAATCAAGCAGATGTAAATACCCGGATTATTGCCACGACAAATAAAGATTTAAGACGTATGGTTGATGTTGGAGAGTTTCGAAAAGATTTATATTATTCTTTAGAGGCATTTACGGTAACAATCCCACCTTTAAGAAGCAGGCAAGGTGATATTATTTTATTAGCCAACTATTTTTTGGATAGATATAATTGTCTGGAGGGAAAGGACGTAGTATTAAAAGAAGAAGTGTATAAGGTTTTCATAAATTATCCTTGGGCAGGGAATGTAAGAGAGCTAGAGAACATTATCAGCTTTATTGTACATACAAATAATAGTAGTGATCCAGTATCCATAGAAGATTTACCGAGTAACATACAAAATAAATTGGTTGATGATACAACTGGGCAATACAATCTTGATAAGATAGAAAAGCAAATCATAGTAAATGCACTAAATGCTTTCGGCAATTCAACAGAGGCTAAAATACGGGTAGCAAAGGAATTAGGAATAAGTAAAGCTACCCTTTACAGAAAATTACAAAAGTATTCAATAGTAGAACTAGTACATTTTGATTCTCAAAATGAGACTTAGGTCTCTTTTTTTTTGCTAAAAACCAATAGAGTGGAAAAGCATTGCAGTAAAGTAATATTTTTATGATAATTGAATATTCTGGAACATATAATGAACTAAATCTACATAATAAAACTTACATAAAAAGGAGAGGGTATCAATGAGTAAAGTTAAAGTCACAAAGATTCAAGCTAGGGAGATTTTAGACTGTAGATGGGCGCCTACAGTGCAAGTAGATGTTTGGGTAAACGACGAATATGCAGGGAGTGGAAATGTACCCGCCGGTCGTTCGACAGGAAGCAATGAAGCTAAAGAACTGAGAGATGGTGAAAAACGTTACGCAGGTTTGGGCGTGCAAAAAGCAGTAAAAAATGTTAATGAAGTTATCGCACCTGCGCTTATTGGAATGGACGTTACTGAACAACGCCGAATTGATGAAAAACTTATTCAACTCGATGGCACCAGTAATAAGTCTAATCTAGGGGCTAATGCTATAATGCCTGTTTCTCTTGCTGTAGCCTATGCAGCAGCAAATACTCTTGGATTACCTCTATACAGATATTTAAACCCTAATGCACATATCTTACCGGTACCATTATTGAACCTTCTTAATGGCGGAAAGCTCACTTCAAACGATTTAGACTTTCAAGAATTCTGCATATTCCCGATAGGAGCAGAAACATTCAAGCAGTCCATGGAAATAGGTCATGCAGTTAACTGTGAACTTTATGAAATAGTTCTTTCGAGATATGGAAAGCTTGCATGCAATACCGGTGATGAAGGAGGTTTTGCAACGCCAATAACAGATGTTATGGAAGCAATGGAAGTACTTTCATTAGCAGTAGAAAGATCAGGATATGCAAACAAGATAGTTTATGGCTTTGATTGCGCAGCTACTCATCTTTATGATAAAGAAACAAAACTATACACAATCCAGGGGGAAAAGATGACTACAGATGATGTAATTAGTTTCTTCAAGGACATGATGAAAAAGTATCCTATAGCATCTATCGAAGATCCTCTTGATGAAGATGATATAGAAGGATTTAAGAAAATAAAACAAGAATTAGGTATTCAAATTATTGGAGATGATTTGTTCTGTACTAATCCTGAACTGATGAAGCCTCGTATTGAAGCTGGTGCAGCAAATGCATTGTTATGGAAATTTAATCAGGTTGGCAGTTTATCACAAGCAATAGATGCTGCAAATTTAGCCTATAGAAGCGGTTATGGCATAATGGTTTCAGAACGTTCCGGAGAGACAGAAGATTCTGCAATCGCTGATTTAGTAGTTGCACTTGATGCAGGGCAAATCAAAACCGGAGCAGGTGTAAGAAGTGAAAGAACCGCTAAGTATAACCGATTACTGCAAATTGAAGAGCAACTAGGCTCTCTTGCCAGATATGCAGGAAAAGATTTTGCTAATCCATATAAGATTTCATTCTAGAATTTAGATTTGGATTTATGAGGAGAATAAGTTGGCTTTTGCATTCGGAGAGACTATCATGTCTCTGATTTACAAGGATGAAAGCAAGGAACCTTTCCGAGTATGCAATGTAATAAGGGGGGAACAGTATGAACACATGTACTGTAGATTATGAGGTTATCAAGCTAGCACAAGAATTAGTGAAAATACCTAGTGAAAATCCAGTGGGTACAGAAGAAGTCATTGGAAACTTTATATTCAACTGGTTGAAAGATCTGAATGTAGAAGTTACAAAGGAAGAAGTAGAACCAGGTCGGTTTAACATTATAGCTAGGCTATATGGAGAACGTGAACAGCCTAACCTTGTTTATATCGCACATATGGATACAGTGCCCGCTAATGACGGATGGAACCATGATCCATTCTCAGGAGCAATTGAGGATGGAAAACTTTATGGTCGCGGCAGTGCGGATATGAAAGGTGGATTAGCAGCAGCCATGGTTGCCTTCAAACGAATAGTTATGAGAAAGAATAAGCCTAGAAGGGATTTTTTGTTAATTGCTAGCATTGATGAAGAAGGTGCAGAAATGAAAGGGGCGC
The DNA here is from genome assembly GCA_050251575.1 of Clostridia bacterium. Classification (GTDB taxonomy): domain Bacteria; phylum Bacillota; class Clostridia; order SK-Y3; family SK-Y3; genus X23. The sequence continues at coordinate 2,107 of JBFWMP010000164.1, read as the reverse complement.
TTGCAGCAATTGAAAAAGGTTGGGTTAATGAAAAAAGCTATGTGATTGCGCCTGAACCATCCGGATTGAAAGTCATGCCAGCACACAAAGGACCGGTATGGTATGAGATTACGACCAAGGGCAAAGCAAGTCATGCAGGAAATCCTCAAGTTGGTGTGGATGCTATTCATGCTATGACCGAAATTCTTACGAGATTAAAAAAGAGTGTAAGTGAGTTAACCTACGATGATATTTATCTCGGAAAGCCTACTATAACTATAAGTAGAATTTCTGGTGGAGTAAAAACCAATGTGGTCCCAGATCAATGTAAGGCAGAAATTGATCTTAGACTAATCGTGCCGATGACTATCGCTGAATCAAAAGCAATTATTCAGGGAGCAATTGATGAAGGAATTAAGAAAGTCCCAGGTGCAAGTGCCGTATTTAAAATGCTTACAATTGAACGCCCGCCTATTAAAGCAGCTGATGATTCACCTCTAGTAGCTGCTGTTGCTGAATGTATAAAAGAAGTGACTAAAAAAGAAGCGGAATTTAGTGGTTTGCCTGCCTATACTGATGCTTCAATTATTGCAGCTAAAACAGGTGGTAAGCACTGTATATCTTTTGGCCCGGGAAATTTGGCTCAAGCACATACTATTGATGAATATGTTCCAGTTGAGCATTTAACTCTAGCAGCAAATATATTAACTGAAGTTGCTTTGAAACTCATTTTCTAATTAAGCGGTAGCTATATTGTTTATATTCTTTATAGATAATAAAAGAATAAGGAGGAGGAAATTATGTTAAAAAAAAGAATGATGGTAATGTTGGCACTAATTTTGGTGATAACACTATCTGTTGGCTGTGGTGGCACTAGCCAACCTGCACCATCAGGAGAAAAGCAAACGGCAGAGAAAAACAATATCCAACCTCAAACTAATAAATCTATCGTTTTAACGTTAGGACATGTAGTTCAAGAAAAAACTGCACTAGATGAAGGAGCTAGATATTTTGCAGAATTAGTCAAGCAAAAGACTAATGGCCAAATAACTGTGGAAGTTCATGCTGCAGCTGTACTGGGTGATAACAGAGTAATGCTTGAATCTATGCAATTAGGCACACTGGATATGATGAGTCCTGCCTTAGCACCAATAAGTGGCTTTACTGATAAAACATTACTATTTGATTTGCCGTATCTATTCAAAAGTGAGAAAGCTGCAGAAGCTGTTTTGGATGGCCCCATTGGGCAGCAAGTTCTTAAAGAGTTAGAACCGTCAGGTTTTATAGGCTTGGCATGGTGGACTCAAAGCTGGAGGCATATCACTACTAAAGATCGTGCTGTTGATAAACCAGCTGATATGAAAGGTATAAAAATTAGGGTTATGGATAATCCGCTACACATTGCTCACTTTAATGCCATAGGAGCAAGTGCTATACCGATGGCTTTTTCGGAAGTATTTACGAGTTTACAACAAGGTGTAATTGACGGACAAGAGAATCCATATGTGAATATTAAGTTAAGTGGTTTTAATGAGGTTCAAAAATATGTTATAGAGACAAAACATATCTACGACCCAATTCCTGTATTAGTATCTAAGATTACTTGGGAGAAATTAAGTCCTGAACAACAAAAAATCTTGACAGAAGCTGCTATAGAATCAAGCCGCTGGCAAAGGGATTATGCTGCTAAACAGGATGAAGAAATCAAGAAAGAGTTTATAGATGGTGGAAAGACTGAGATTATAGAGCTTACACCGGAAGAACGTCAAGCATTCTTTGAAGCAGCGCAGCCTGTCTATAAAGAATGGGAAAACAAAATTGGCAAAGATCTAATTCAAAAAACTCTTGATGCTCAAAAAGGCTTTTGAGTAAGTTTATATACTCAACTATGTATTTGTCTGTTTTCTAAAGGCTAATCTCCCTGCTCTAAGAAAGAATAGAGAGTTTTTTCTTAGAGCGGAGGGTATAGTAGTAAGCTTATAAACTATTAAAGGAGGGATAAAATGTCTGCTTTGAAACGCCCATTTCATGATAAAATCGAAGAATATATTATTATTATTTTTTTCTCATTGATGGTAATTATCACCGCAGTTAATGTGTTTAGTAGATATCTTTTATCTTTTACTTT
>JBFWMP010000163.1:0-6181 GCA_050251575.1 Clostridia bacterium | reverse complement strand
TTTGGAGGCTTTGCATATCCAAATTACACCTCATCATAAACGGCAGAACCAAACAAGAATATATCGGTTGGATCTTAAGTATAATAAATCCTTCTAGTTTCAGCTTATGCCCCACTAATAATCCTGCGTATATGCCTCCAAAAAACTTAATATTTTTATAATTGAGATAATCCCTTAATTCTTTTAAATGCCATGAAGACTTGTCTGCTACCATAATCATCAACTGCTCCGATACCAGAACCGGTTGGCTCTCTATATAATTAAGTACTTCACTGATTGTTTTAAAGTACATGCCTTCTCCCCCTTATTGTTTTTTATGAATCATACTCTATCCGCTCAACGTCTGTAACCTCATCCTGTTGTTTTTGTGTTTCATTATATATTATTCGACAAAATTTTTCCATAACAAATGAGTAAATTATTTTCACTAATTTTTATACATCATGTAACATGTATATTGTTATCGAAAGAATTGGCATATCGTCCAAACTATGAGATAATATATAAATAATTTACCAAAGTTTAACTACAAAGGAGAATACCTATGGACTGCATACCTATTAACGAATTTGAATTAAATGCTAAAATAGAAGGTTTTTATCTTATAAAATCATTAAAATGTAAGACTTCGAGTAATAATAGCAAATTTATGGACTTCCTACTATCAGATAAAACCGGTGAAATAAATGCCAAACTGTGGAATTGTTCCGAAGATGATGAAGCTAAGTATGTACAAAATACATTAGTAAAAGTTAGAGGTGTGGTCGGAGAATGGCAAAATCAGCTTCAATTAAAAATTGAAAAGATTCGCCTATCCACGGCTGCAGATGATATTGATGCCGCTGATTTCGTTCAAACCGCCCCCTACAGCGCCGAATATATGTACAATCAATTGCTTGATTATACTTCCAAAATCAATAATCATGATATAAGAATGATTGTAAGCCATATTCTTAAAGATCATAAACAAAAGCTTATGACATTTCCCGCCGCAATGAAAAATCATCATGCAATACGTTCCGGTTTGCTGTATCATATTATGACTATGTTAATGACAGCGGAAAAACTGAGCGAAATATATACCTTCATAAATACTGATTTGCTTTTTGGAGGAGTCATACTTCATGATATAGCGAAAATTTATGAAATGGACGCTAACGAGCTGGGCATGGTATCAGAATACACTTGTGAAGGCCAATTGCTAGGGCATATTATTCAAGCAATTAAAATGATAGAAACAACTGCAAAGAAATTAAACGCAAACACCGAGACTTCGGTACTGCTTCAGCATATGATTCTATCCCATCATTATGAGCCGGAATTCGGAAGTCCTAAAAAACCTATGTTCCCTGAAGCCGAACTGCTGCACTATATAGATCTTATAGACAGCCGTATGTATGATATGAAAAAAGCTTTGGAAAATATTTCGGAAGGTAGTTTTTCAGACAGAATATGGTCACTGGAAAACAGAAAAGTTTATAAATATAGCTTATATGATGAAAATGAGGAGAAGTCATTAGCATAGAAACGATATGTTGGTTCACGGTTCAGGGTTCAGGGTTCAGGGTTCAGGGTTCAGGGTTCAGGGTTCAGGGTTCACAACGAGTATAACATCCTTGACCGTGACCTGTAAACCGCAAACTGCAAATCTCTTCTTAGATCGATTTCTGTACAAAATACAACACCGGTAATACAACTGCCAATGCGCCGGTATTAAATAACCAACTTGAATTTGCCAAATCTTTATCCAGATTATATATTTGAGGCGGAATCAATGAATTAAATGCCGGGGGCATGGCAGATAAAATCATTACCACTTTTAAGACCAGTCCGTCATGTATAGTCCCTAATCCTAGCAAATATGCTGCTGTTGTAATTAGTAAAGGTGTCGCAACAAATTTTATAACTGTAATAATAAAGCATTCCCTTAAATAATTACCTACCGCACTAAACTTCATATTATATCCTACTGATGTAACCAACAACAGAGATGACAGTGGAATAAACACCGCATTAATAGTCTTATATAATTCCGGTCTCGCAACACCTGATATATTCAAGCTCGTACCTATTGAAATACTTAAAAATGACACGATAATATAGGGATCTAATAAAAGGCGTACTAAGTTGCTTACTGCCGACGTGTCCTCCTTGTCATAATCTCCAAATGACTTTGCTATTGGAAAGCCAATGGTATAATAGAACACTTCTTCAAATAATTTATACATGGAAACAAATCCGTAGCTTATCTCTCCCAAAAAGACATAGCATATCAAACCTCCAAAAGAAGTAAGATTGGCAAAGCATCCGGATACAAACATAGATCCTCTTTGCTTTTTATTCAATTTTAAGACTCTAGCAGCAGTAAGTGCTGATCCCCCTCCGATAACAAACCCCGCAACACCTAAGAAAGGCAAGGAGATAAATATCATATTATCTATTTTTAATGCCCAAAAAGCTCCCATGCTGATGACGGGCACCAATCCTAACAAAGATATATCTTGTAATAATTTAATATATTTTTCCATCTGTATTGACGGTTTTATAATTCCTTTTACTGTGAATGCTTTTAGAGTTTGACCTAAAATCATCCCAAGTACTATTAGTCCGAGAGAGTACACGAATTTATCCAAACACTGATTCCTCCATCACTAAATACAAAAATCCCCCCTATTCATTTTTATAGCAATGCTTTTTTTATAAGACTCATATCTGAAAAAATGCGCTGCAACAAATAATCTACTAGGGTAAGTGCTACCATCGCTTCCACTACTATCACTGCCCGTGGTACAATAATTGGGTCATGACGGCCTTCCACTTGAAGTTCGATATTTTTTCCTTTTTTATTTACTGTTTTTTGTACCGCATGTATTGAAGGTGTAGGTTTGAAAGCTGCCCTTAATAAGATAGGAAACCCATCACTGATCCCCCCCACAATTCCTCCGGCATTATTCGTCATTTTCTCAATCTTTTTATCTTCGTTATATTGCAAAAAGTCATTGTTTTGCGAACCGGACATTTTTGCTGCTGTAAATCCGTTTCCGACTTCCACGCCTTTTACTGCGCCTATGGAAAAAAGTGCTTTTGCTAACATCGCATCAAGCTTTTCAAAAACCGGTTCTCCCACTCCGCTGGGGAGCCCCTTAACAACACACTCTACGATGCCTCCCGCAGAATCTTCCTTTGCCTTCTGCTTTTTCAAAAAGTCAGCAGCTCGCTCAGCAGCTTCCTTATCCGGCATACATAAAAAGTTCTTATAGATTTCACAAGCATCAAATTTCGATTTATCAATGTTAATATCGCCAATAGACTCTGTATAAGTAAGAATACTTACATTCAATTCCGATAATATCTTCTTGGCGATAGCTCCGGCAGCTACCCTCGCAGTAGTCTCCCTGCCCGATGAACGTCCGCCTCCGCGGAAATCTCTGAAACCATACTTCTCATCATAAGTGTAATCCGCATGTCCCGGGCGATAACACTGAGATATTTCCGAATAATCATATGATCGTTGATTGGTATTATATACAATCAACGAAATGGGTGTTCCGGTAGTCTTCCCTTCAAACACACCAGATAGAATTTCTACTTTATCCTCTTCTTTTCTTGGAGTAGAAAAAGGTGAATTCCCCGGTTTCCTCTTATCTAAATCTTTTTGTATATCATCTTCGCAAAGGGAAATACCGGCGGGACACCCGTCTACAACTACCCCTAATGCCTTGCCGTGAGATTCTCCCCAAGTCGCAATAGTAAAGTTTTTACCTAAAATAGAACCAGACATTTATGTTCTCCTTTCATTGCTATTGGCAATGCGCCATACAACAAAAATTATAATAACTCTAAATAGCATAATACCGTATTTTTATACTATATGCAAGAATAGAAGTACTTATTTCATGCCAAAATAAAATCACAAGAAAGCGAGTTTCAATTAACAATTAATAATTAGCAATGATGGTTCAAACACTGTGTGTTTGTGTTTTTTATGCCAGTATATTGTACATTGAATCATTGTCCATTGTACATTTTTTAAAGGGAGAATATTACTTATGGTGATTGGAGTACTATCTGACACGCATGTGCCGAAAAGAGCAAAAAAGCTGCCTCATGCAGTAATAGAAACATTTAGTAATGTTGACCATATTATTCATGCTGGAGATATTATGACGATAGATGTTATACATACATTAGAGAAAATTGCACCTGTTACAGCAGTTGCAGGTAATGTTGATCCTTTAGCTGTTGTTAAAATGTTAGGACAAAAGAAAATTATAAATGTGGGCAGCATCAAGATAGGGATTTTTCATGGTCATGGAATAAAAGGTACTACCCTGGATAGGGCAATAAAGACATTTAAAAATGATACGATAGACTGTATTGTTTTTGGACATAGCCATATCCCCTACTGCCAGATGCATAACAATATTTTATTATTCAATCCCGGTTCCCCAACAGATAAAAGAAGAAATAAATACTATTCTATCGGTCTTCTAGATATTACACATACAATAACACCCAAACACATCTTATTTAGTGAATAGTTAATAGTGAATAAGGAATAGTGCAGATGCTATGATCATGGACTACTATTTATAATTATAAATATACTTATCTACTATCTAGTCTTTACTTGGGCATGAGACATACTTATTCCATTGTGTTGTAATATAAAACAGATTAATAACATCTTCAAGATTATATTTTAATATTTTATCCGCTTTTTCTTTACTCATTCTTTGTCCATACCCATATTCTTTTATAACTCGTCCAAAGGTTTTTGCAAGATTAGAACCGCTAATCAACTCCCCACCTCTGGAAATCTCGAATATCTTCTCTAAATTTTTGAGTCCTGTGGTATTCCCTGTTTGCTTTAAGTAGTTCTTTTGTAAATCCACTAGCGTAAACTTCTTCTCAAAATCAAAAGTCAGCTTATTTTTTTTGAATAGATAATTAATAACAGAAAAATCATTTTCGCCGGCAAAAGTAATAATATATCTGCTTTGGCTAGCAGTAAAAAAATCTTTTATAATATTTAATATATCTTTAGCATCGTGCTTATCCTGTATCATATACTGCTCAGACTCTATCGTATTATTACTACCGTTAAAATAGCACACACCAAAAACACCTAAACACTTCGGTATCTTATAAATAAAATGCTCTAAATCCAAATATACTGCATTGTTATACACTTCTTTATCTCCCTGTACCTGCAAGCAGCTTTCAACATCTATTGCTTCTACTTCTAAGGAAGTCTTATTAATAATCATTTTTATGCTCCATCTAAATTAGTATTCTGTGCTTTATTATACCATAAATCTCAGTTTGTATGAGCTATAATCTAAAATAAAATGTACAATGTTTCAATGGACAATGTACATTTTTCCCGATAACAAAAAGCACACCCTAATGGATGTGCTTTTTTCCAGTTCCGGCAACGACCTACTTTCCCAGGAAGTCACCCTCCAAGTATCATCGGCACTGTGGAGCTTAACTACCGTGTTCGGAATGGGAACGGGTGTAGCCTCCACGTTAAAATCACCGGAAATCAATTAATAATTAATAGTGAATAATTAATAATTGTTGTTGAAATACTTCGTATTTCTTCTAGTTAATAGCCTTTTACTATTCGTTATTCACTATTCACTTTAAAGGTAATGTACCTTCAAAACTATACAATGTAAGACTGAGGCTTTGGAAAAACCTACTTCATATATTCTATCTACCTACAATGAACCGCTTTCTTAATAACTATTCATTATTAATTATTCACTATTCATTGCCTTTATTGGTCAAGCCCTCGGTCTATTAGTATCGGTTAGCTCCATACATTACTGCACTTCCACCTCCGACCTATCTACCACATAGTCTACGTGGGACCTTACTAGCTTACGCTATGGGAAATCTTATCTTAGGGGGGGCTTCACGCTTAGATGCCTTCAGCGTTTATCCCTTCCGCACTTAGCTACCCAGCTGTGCCATTGGCATGACAACTGGTGCACCAGAGGTGCGTCCATCCCGGTCCTCTCGTACTAAGGACAGCTCCCTTCAAATCTCCTGCGCCCGCGACAGATAGGGACCGAACTGTCTCACGACGTTCTGAACCCAGCTCGCGTACCGCTTTAATGGGCGAACAGCCCAACCCTTGGAACCTACTACAGCTCCAGGATGCGATGAGCCG
>JBFWMP010000162.1:0-6196 GCA_050251575.1 Clostridia bacterium | reverse complement strand
GATGTCCTGCCAACCCAGGTTACTTTTGCTCTTAATGTTACCATCTCACCAACTTTGACCGGATGCTTGAAATCTACACTGTCAATTGCAACAGTTACTACAACCCTATTACAATGCTTTTGTGCTGTCAGTGCTCCCGCGACATCAATCCAGTGAAGTAGTCGTCCTCCTAATAAATTACCAAGAAGATTCGTATCATTGGGTAATATTAATTCATTCATTTCTACCATGGATTCTTTTGGCAATTTTTTTGTCATATCAATACTCCTTATTAATTAAGATAAGCGAGATTCTTGGATTCAAAAATCCGCTATCCATAGATTTTAGTGCGAATTTGCCGCTTAAAGTTATGTTTTTATTTTATTTATACCACCTTATGATGTTTTTTACTCAATAAATTTTATTAGCAAACCATATAGTTTTTCATAGAATTCAAGTGGCTCTATTGCCGTAACAGGATTATTAGAATACGATACAGTCATCATTTTTGTTTTATGAGCTATATTACCTCTTCAAAAGCTGATTTTGCGCCAATATTCTTTCATACACTTTCTTTCTATGTGCTGAGGGTATGAATATAATTTAAATAAGTATATAATTATGGGACATAATATCTTATGTGAGGAGAAAAAAAATGAAGGAAATTTTATTAATATTATTGCTGCAACTTATCTATGTGCCACTTTTTACCCTAAGAACAATCTTTTTAGTAAAAAATATGAATATCCTCGCTTCTTCACTAGGATTTGCAGAAGCATTAATTTATGTATTTGGTCTATCTCTTGTTTTTAAAGATGGTCAAAGCACCGCGGCTTTAGTTGTCTATGCAGTCGGCTTCGGTATAGGAATTCTTATTGGCGGCATGATTGAACACAAATTAGCTATCGGCTATATCACCCTCCTAGTAAATCTAATGTATAAAAACGAAAACTTGATTTCCCTTCTTCGTAATGAAGGCTTTGGTGTTACAGTCTATGAAGGTCAAGGAAGAGATAGTATGAGATATAGACTGGAGATACTAACTAAACGCAGCCGCGAACAAGAACTTTTAGAACTCATTGAGGCACATGAGCCGAAAGCTTTTATTATTTCGTATGAACCACGAAAATTCAAAGGTGGCTTTCTTGTTAATGGAATGAAAAAATCAAAAAAGTGATTATAGTCTGAAAAGTAATACTAATCAAACTAAATAATTGAACAAATCCCATAAAGAATCACAGGTATGATCCTATTGCTTCTTGTTTTGTTTCAAACACTAAACTGGATAAATTTTTCAATATTCTCGGATTTCGCCTATAGATTGCTCCTTCTATCTCTTCCGATGCCTGTAAGCCCTTATTTCTTTCTGATTTATTCATATTTAGAAGCAATAGGACCATCCCCACGCTTACCCGCGGTTATATGTCTCTATCGATAAACTAGTTGATAAGTATAAGATAATGAAAGAATGGGAAGCCTACCATTAGTTTATGGGAAGTCGTTTATTACGGCCTTCTCAAAACTGAGAATAAATCCTTTAAATAGGAGTGAAGATATGGATACCCTAGAAAACGTTAAATTAACTAGAGACATTAGAAAAAATAAGGAAATCCTCCAACAAAGACTTCCCATTGAAAAAAGTTTTGATATCATCGGAAGAGAGCTAGTCATTGGCCAACAAGAAGCCTATTTAGTCTTTATAGATGGGTTTGCAAAGGATGACATTATGCTTTGGATTTTAGAGGTATTACAATCTTTAAAAGAAAAAGATATATCAAAAAATACTATTGCTTCCTTGATAAAACAAAAAATAGGATATATCGAGGTAGAAAGCTCTTCTGATGTAAAGAAGATATCTTCTCTGGTCCTGGCTGGTGCCGTTGCCCTTATAATCAACGGTCAAGAAGAAGGAATCATTATTGACGCAAGAGAATACCCTGTGCGAAGTCCAGCGGAACCGGACTTAGAGAAGGTTACCAGAGGCTCACGGGATGGATTGGTAGAGACAATTATATTCAATACAGCCCTCATTCGGAGAAGATTACGAGACCCTAATCTTATATTTGAAATTAAAAGTGTAGGTATGCGTTCCCAAACAGATGTGGTTATTGCTTATATAGAAGACTTGACTGATGAAAAACTGCTAAAAGAGATTCAAGATAAAATAGACAATGTAGATGTGGGAGCTTTGGTCATGGCAGAAAAGACATTAGAAGAGCTGATTATAAAAAAACACTGGTATAATCCCCTTCCTCAGGTAAAATTCACAGAACGGCCGGATGTTGTGGCAGCACATTTGATGGAAGGACACATTGCAATTATTGTAGATACTTCCCCCAGCGTTATGATTCTTCCTGTCACCATGTTCCATTTCACGCAGCATGCGGAGGACTACTATCAAAACATCACAGTAGGAACCTACATACGGTGGGTACGCTTTTTAGGTATGTTTTCCGCCTTTATATTGCTTCCATTGTGGCTCTTATTAGTATACAACAAACAATATCTGCCGGACTTTCTAAAATTCTTGGGGCCGAAAGAATCTACTAATATTCCTTTATTTATTCAGTTTACTTTACTTGAATTTGGTTTGGATCTGCTGCGGATTTCCTCTATTCATACTCCTAGTGCACTGACTACCTCCTTGGGTATTATTGGTGGTCTGATGCTGAGTGAGTTTGCGGTAAAAGTGGGATTATTCGTACCGGAAACAGTGCTCTATATGGCACTTGCAGGAATCGGAACTTTCGCCACCCCCAGTGCGGAGTTTGCTATGGCAATCCGCATTTTTAGGCTGTTGCTGCTTCTGCTAACAGGACTATTTAATATTTATGGGTTCATTGCGGGCATAATCTTAGTTTTTATCATCACTTATAAAACCGATTCCTTTAAGAACGGGAAAAAATACACCTGGCCACTCATTCCTTTTGAATGGGATCCCTTATCGCATATTCTATTCAGAAAGCCAATACCGAAGATCAGAGATAATAAAAAAAAGTGAGATGTCACAGGGACAGGATGTCACAGGATGTCACAGGGACAGGTCCTTTGACATGCACTTCCTTTTATACTAAGATGCGGAGTCTGTGTAAGCGCCTGTCTTTATCTGTTCCCCTATTCTGCCAGCCTCACATACAATAGCATTCTTACCGCAATTCTTAGCATCGTAAAGAAGTTTATCCGCTCTTTGTAGCAAAGATTCTGCGTTTTCATTTTCTCTTAGTGCTGCCAGCCCAAAACTACAAGTAATATTTTCTACTTTATCATATTTATTGTTTTGGATACAAATCCTCATCCGTTCCATCATTTCCATAGCCTGGTGGATATCAGTATTGGGAAGAAATATTACAAATTCCTCCCCACCCCACCTGGCAAAAACATCAGTATTCCGAATTGCCTTTTTTATTGTTGCTGCTATATTTTGTATAACACTATCACCAATAAGATGTCCATAGTTATCATTGACTCTTTTAAAATCGTCTATATCAAAGATACCGAGACAAAGGGGATTCTCATACTTGTTACAATAATCAATCCACCGGCTAAGTTCGTCATTAAATTTAGTCCTATTATAGATACCTGTCAGAGGGTCGGTTATAGACACTCTTAAAAGTTCCCTGCTGTCTACGAACTGTTTCCTTTTATAAAAATTGGTCAGGTAAGCGCCTGTATTACAATAGATAATTATAATAAGATTATATGCAACCATTTTAAAAAACACAGAAGTTTCCATACCCTCTATATGTTTAGCATGAAATATGAAAAAAGACAGGCTGAGAACAGCAGATATAATTTGTGCATAGGTGAGCTTATTAGGAATAATATAGACTGCTAAAGTCATAACTATTATACTAAAAAATGATAATAAAGTAAGGGATTCATAATGATCTATTATCACTAAAAAACCAATGATAGCCAAAATCTCATATGCTGTTATCAAATAAACCAGGTTAGTGTAATTATTAGTTTTCTTTACCGCTAAGTATACAATTACCGACACAACTAGAAACAGTGCCCTGATGATTAATATAATCATAAACGAAAAGGAGTTTTCAATGGTAAAGTAATCTGCAATGAAAAACATCATATATATTACCCCAAATATAAGTATAACAGGTCCTATGACTTTGGCATAACGCCTCATGTCATAATTAAAAAATTCTCTTTCAAAACCCTTGTCCACAAATTCACCAAAAAAGGATATGTGATGCTTCCTGATATTTTCCATTGATAAGTGGCCCCCAGTTTACTAATTACCATTCTTTCTACAGTATATATAAAACTTTACCAATAGTAAAACTTATTCCTCTTACTCTCACAATTTGTCTTATTGATAAATCTTCTATTTCCTTCGCTCTTTTAATTATCTCATTTCTTTTTTCTTTGTAGTAACACAATGTACCTGCTCGCCTGTGCTTTCTTGTAGCCTCGTAGCATGAATGCTTTTAAAGTGTCATATAATGTCCATGCCTTGTTAAAAATTCTTGCCTTTTCTTGTAATCCGCTAAAACACTTCCAACACGTCTCCAAAATGATCTATCATGGTTCATATGAATAAGATGACATAGTTCATGGACGATCACATAATCTATAACTTCAACTGGACACATTGCCAGCCTGTAATTAAAGGTTATTTTTCTATCCGAATTGCAGCTTCCCCATTGACTATTAGATTCTACTACTTCAATAATCTTCGGTTTTACTTTCAGTTGTTGTTGATATATCTTTATTCGTTCTCCTACAATTTTCTTACAGCTAGAGATGTAGAACTTTTTCAGATTAGTTTTTAATTTTTCTTCCCCTAGCCCACTGGTGTTTATTAATTCATGGAGAGAAAATTCTTTTCCCAGATAAAAGAATTTTCCTTGCCCATCATAGGTCTTTGTATTAGGTCTTTCTTGAAGCTTTGAGATCTCATCCAACTTCTCTTTAATCCATTTTTTATTCTGCATTATGGCATTTATGATGACCTCTTCACTTGTGTTTTTTGGTGCTTTAACGGTTATAAAGCCTATAGCATCTATGTGAATTAATAACTTCTTACGCTTCCCATATTGAATATCACACTCTATTATACTACTATCAATTTCAATTCTCATAAACACCACCCTATATTAAAGATGTAATACCTTAAAGATATTGTCAAACAAATGCAACCGTTTGAACCGTCCCCTCATTTGTATGCTGTAGCAATTTATAGTGCTGCCACATATTATATTGTAACGATTTCTACAAGTCAAAATATTATTTTTCAGTTCATTGTTTTTTAGAAGAAAATAAAAATAATTAATATGGGGGTAACTTTTATGTATAGACAGCAACAATATATCCGAGTTCCACAGAACTGTCCACCGGCGTTTCTAGGGCGATATACCGTTCTGCCAGGCGATACTTTCTTTAATATAGCTCAAATGTTCAGGGTAAGAATAGAAGCACTTGCAGTAAACAATCCACATATCCCAAATCCAAATATCATTTATCCTGGGGATATCCTTTGCGTACCCGGTCTTATACCTTACCCCTGCTGTATTATTTTAAGACCCTTAGGTCGTGTACCATTTGGAACAGGGGGAGTGGCTTATGTGAATTTTGCTCCTAGAGGAGGTCAGGCGGTAAGTTTTATGGCAACATTGCCGCAGCCAACAGTGTTCGGTGATTTTGATATCTACACGGGTGAAATACTCATTCCCGATATTGGTGGCTTTGGTAACCAGTTGTTCCCGACTCCTGAAGATCCACCAAGCTGGTCAGCGAGAGTAGACCTTCCTACCGTTGCATCGGTTGTGCCAAACTCACATGTGATAATTCGTCCTTCTAATTCATTAACCGGGGTATCTGGTGCGGTTATTTTAGAATCTACAATCCGTAGTGGAAGTTGTCAATCACAAATATAGCAGCAGTAAATAACGAAGGCATCTATTATTCTGGTAGATGTCTTTGCATTCGAATATAATCTTTTTCATTAATCGGATGCTGTGTACGCTCTGCTGTTTCTTCAACTGATAAGCCCTGAGCGATAAACCTCTTTACCACTGTTTCCATACTCTCCCCAACTTCAATCATATGCATGTCTGGGTCATAAAAGCGGATCACTCTTTGTCCCCATGGATATTCTATCACATCATGAACATATTGAATTTCAAAAGATTTGAGCCTTTTCACAAATTCATCAAACTGTGCTTCTTCAAAATACAATTCGAAGTTATCGGGTTTTGAC
>JBFWMP010000161.1:0-6208 GCA_050251575.1 Clostridia bacterium | reverse complement strand
TGAATAAATCATTCTTCCAACTTCACCTTCACCAGCAGCTTCCGCACTTGTTTAGGCTTATCATCAAACTTACAGCATGCCTTATGAGCATCATTCGGATAAAAAATTACAGCCATACCGGGTTTTAGATGGATTGAAACTTCTCCTTCCTGATCTTTAAAATTCAACTTATCATTTACCGCATTATAGCTGCCATCTGCCTCCATACGGCATGCTTGATTGCAGAAGATTAGTTCCTCACCGCTGATGAGACATTGGATATCTATATAGTTACGATGAGCTTCATATTTGCTTTCATTATGGTCTCGTGTAGGATAGGTACTAACCACAACAAAAATATCATCATCTATCACATGATATTTGTCATCTTCCATGGATTGCAGGTCAATTTGTTCTAAATATTCTATTGCAAGCTGCATATTTTTGCTTACAGCCTTATAGGGTGCCAAGCTATTAAAATCAGCAATAATCATAAAAACCTCCTACTACTCAATAATCATAAAATTATTTCTTTCATAAACTCATCCGAAGAATCCGGATAATCAATTCTCATATGTGTTCCACGGCTTTCTTGTCTAAGCAAAGCAGCCTGTATCATAAGCAATACAGAAACAACGATTTGATAGGTCTCCGTATCTTTTTTTACATCATCCTTTTTCGAAATCTCTGTACAAGTTTCCAAAGCATTTTGCAAATCTTGACCTTTTCTATAAATCCCCAATACATTTGCTGCTATTTCTCTAATCCGTGGAACATAAGCCTCAAATATCTTCTTATCTTCTGCATATGTTATAGGAAATTCCCTGATAACTGTGGCATTGTTCTTTCTCCCAATGCCTTCTGCACACAAAAGACCCGAAAGGGTTGCCTGACTCGCAGCATTTCCAGCACACCGGCAGGCACCGTGAACACCGCCACAAGCTTCACCCACTGCATAAAATCCTTCTACAGTGGACTCATATTGTTCATCTACATAAATACCCCCGGAAAAACTATGAGCCATGGGGCCAACTTCAATGGTTTCCTTATTCGGGTCTACGCCACTTTCCAACAATCTGTTGTAGAACCATGGATAACCCTTTAAAACCTCCGGAGATATATGTCTCAAATCTACAAAAGCACCCCCATGAGGTGTACCTTTCCCTGCATCAACCTGTTTCCAAATTTCCTTGTTGATCAGAGTTTTAGGAGAACCAGCCTCACCTTGAGGTCTTACCTTCAGCATAAATCGTTCACCTTCGGTATTAAGAAGATATGCACCTTCACCTAGCATTGCAGTAGGACAAGGTTCACCTATTGCACCTTCCGGACTCAATACGACCATTGGTTCATATTCCAAAAATTCAATGTCTACCAACTTTGCACCTGCTTCCCTGGCAATGGCGATGGTATTTCCCTTTATATCCTGCGGGTAAGTGGATCTTCCGAAAAGATTCCCCACTCCCCCCCATGCCGCAACCACCACCGGTGTATAAGCATTGTAAACCTTATCCTGCTCACCTTTTACAGTGATCCCATAGACCTTGCTATCCTGTGTAAGAACCTTTATACATTCACAACCTCTATGGATTTTCACACCGTTATCCTCCAGCTTTTCAACCATCTTCCTGATAATTTCCACACCAATTAAATCTGTGGTACAACAAAGAGAACGGGGATACGTATGTCCTGAAACATGACGAAGTTTTGTTGAGCCGTCTTGTTCCTTTGCAAATTCAACATCCCACCTTCTCAGAAGCTCGTATCCCCTGAACGTATTGGACGTCATTTCTTCTACCAGCTTTTTATTATTGATTTCATAGCCTGCATGCATCATGTCATCAAAATACTTCTGGGGTGTGTCACCATAAGGATTCTCAGGAAGTACAAAGTTTATTGCCGCAATATAGGGAGTGCCTCCGTAAGCTGTTGTATATATTGCGATATCCTTTTGTCCCAATTCATGCAATCTTGCTGCTGTGGCAAGGGCTGCAAGACCGGAACCTATAATAATTATGTCATGCTTTACCATTTGCATTACTACCTCCTGTATATTTAATAATCTGTATGGTGATTAATTTCTAATATTCGAACTAGAAATTTGATTGAGTGTCATTCTTTTCTCCTTCTCAGCTCTCTTGAAAAGGAAAACTCCATATATCATACCTATTGCAATTCCAATAATAGAAGTCATCATTTCCGGCATGATAATAAGTACCGCTATCACAAATAAGATAGCCCTTTCTAGTCTCTGGGTAATAGGAGCAAAGAAATACCCAGCCACGCCGCCTGCCAGAAAAACAATACCTATTGCCATCACAATAGTAGTGATAATTGTATCAGCAACGGTACCCATGAGCAAAATCTCCGGTTGGTATACAAATACGAACGGAACGAGGAATGAAACGAATGCATAAGAAAAAGCTGTCCACCCCGTCTTCCAAGAATTCCCCCCTGCTATACCGGCTGCTGTAAAAGATGCAAGGCATACAGGAGGCGTAATTTGTGCAATAACACCAAAATAGAATATAAACATATTCGCAGGTAACGCCGGGACACCTAAACTAATGATGGTAGGGCAGAACAAAATGTTGGAAATCAGATAAGCTGCTACTGTAGGTAACGCCATTCCAAGAAGTATACATCCAAGCATTGCAATAATCAATGCAAAAAGAAGATTTCCGCTGCCGACTGAAGCGATAATACGCGTCAGTTTATTTGCAACACCGGAGCGAACCACAATACCTATCATGATACCGCAGGCGGCGGTTGGAATTGCAATGCCTGCTGCCTGCTTAATTCCATCTAATAGTGCATTCATGAAGCGCCTCCCATTCATGCGTGTTTCAGGCGAAAACATACTAACAACGACGGAAAGTATTGTTCCTACTAAAGCCGCACGTGTTAATGATGACCCCGAAAAAATCAGACCCACAACCGCAAAGATTGGAATGAGCTGATATAATCTAGGAATAATAGGTGAAGAAACATACTTAATATCCGCTTTCCCTATATTCTCAAGCTTACTCTTCTTTGCCAGAAAATGTACTAAAAGAAATACAGCTCCATAATATGCAAGGGCTGGAATCAAGGCTGACATCGAAATCTTTGCATAACTGACACCAATCATTTCTGCCATGATAAAAGCGCCAATACCCATGATAGGTGGCATAATCTGACCACCAGTCGAAGCAATTGCTTCAACTGCACCTGCTTGTTCAGGAGTATAACCGGCTTTTTTCATCAGTGGAATGGTCAGCACACCTGTAGTGCTTACGTTAGCAACCGCACTGCCACTAACCATACCCATTAAACTGCTGGAAACTACGGCTGCCTTTGCAGGACCACCGACAGTCTTATCACTTAATTTCATGCCAAGATCAATTAAAACCTGTCCCCCGCCACAATTCGAGAAAAATGCGCCAAACACGAGGAAGTAAAATAAAGAGTTAACCGATGTTTGCAGCGGTGTGCCTAGAATACCGTCTACGGACAATAACAGCATTTCACCAAACTGCTGCCACGTCATGCCACTGTAACGTAACGGACCTGATAAATGCTGCCCTAAAAATGCATATGCAATAAAAAGTACGATAAATATAAACAAGTTCATACCCATTGTCCTGCGTACTAATTCCATAATAACAACCAACATGAAAAAAGCACAAAATAAGTCAATTGGAAGCATTTTATCAACCATCATAATTCTATACATGAGCCGGTCAAGATGTGCAATAAAATAGTATACCGTTACTGACAGCCCGGCAAGGAAAGCCCCATCTATAATCCATAACCACTTGTTTTTATACTTATCTGCTAATGGCTTATAAAAAATAGTAACGGCCAATGCAAGGCATATATGTACCGGACTTGATATCAATGCATTCAAAGGTCTTACTGCACCAATATAAACCTGGAAAATCAAAAATATTAAAGATAATATTGCAATTACAGCAATACGTAGTCTGGACATCTTTAGCTTTTGGATTATTGGCTCATCTTCTATTATTGCAGCTGCCTGAGCCATGGCTTTTCTCTCAAATATGCTCATTTAGACACCTCGATTCTTGATAAGCAAATGGAGACCAATGAAAAATCAGGCAAATCAAAGGTCTCCATTTAACTTTCATACTAAGACAAATGGTTCGGCATATAATGCTTTTTGTATGCCAGCAAACTTTCTTATATAGCTACTCGTATTTAGTACTCATTGAAATTATTTCATGTAACCAACTTCCTTGAAATATTTCTCTGCACCTGGATGTAATGGAACATTACCAACCTTTTCCGGCTTCCAGCAAGTTTTTGGATCAAAAGGTTCAATAGATGCATACTGTTGTACCAAATAATCTCTCTTCTCACACATACCTTTAGTAAGAGCGTATGCTACATCATCAGGCATATCTTCTGCAACAAAGATACAGTCAGGTGTACCCGCATTAATAATATCCTTGTCTTGCCCTTTCCATGAACCTGCAGGCATTGTAATTCGTTCAAAGCCTTGTGTTTCAAAATATTTGAGAAGATCTTCTCCCCATTGTAAGAACTGCACATCGCAAGTCATAGAAATTTCAGTCATTGTAGAAGACTGTATGGAAGTATGGTCAAGCATCATATCAAGCTTGCCATCTCTTACCATAGCAGATAAGTCACCGCCGCCGCCGTGAACTATGTCACCGCCCCATGATTTGATATCATCATATGTAACACCAAGATGTTTCAGGGCCATTTCTACAACACGCTCATCCATAGAGCCTTTCGGGCTGCAGCCGATTCTTATCGGAATTTTCTTTGCTACAACTTCTTCTAATGTATCAACACCGTATTTTTTAATAAATGACTTCGTGAAGAAATTGACTGCAGATACACTAGTCATGCTTCCTACAAGTGCTCTGAATTTTTTTGTAGGCGGCTTACCCAGCACCCCATCTTCATAGGCCCACTTTGCAGGAGCACCATTAGCGAAGGCAATATCTGCAAGTCCTTCTTCAAATAGGTAAGGGGCACCCATACCTCCCGGAGAGGTGGGCTGAACATCAACTGCAGAACCTTTCGGAAGAAAATTCAGCCACATCGTTCCCAAACCGGCTGAAATAATATAGTTTGATGTACCAACCTGGAATGTAGAGAACAACAAATCCACAGGTTTCTCTGCAGGTTTCTCTGCAGGTTTCTCTGCAGGTTTTTCTGTCTCAGCAGAAGGTGTTGTGCTTTGTGCAGGAGCAGGAGCAGTGTTACCCCCACAGGCTACGGTGACAAGCAGCATCAATATCGATAGAGCCAGTGCAATTACTTTCCTTATCTTGGACACTTTCATAATAGACCCTCCTTTTTTTGTTTTGTTTTTTATATTATACAGGTAAATACATCTCTAGCACTTACCTAATAACATCACAATACAATTAAGTATTCTACATAGTTTTACATTTAAATCGGCTAATAGGAAATAACACTCCTGCAATAATAACACTTCCATCAAATTCATCATTAAAGAAACTCTTCTATTATTTTAGAATCATACATAGCCTTATTCATTTCCCACACCCCCTTAATACTAATTACTACAGACTACATATCATAGGTTATATTATTTTTAGATATATATTTCTTATATCCTCTTTTGTCATTGGCTTGGGATTATTCTCCAAAAGTCTTGTTACTTCTGCAGCACCATCCACAAGGGTATCTAAATCTTCTTTAGTAATCCCGTACTGTTTTAAGTCCTGTGGTATCTTAATATCTTGAATCATTTTAAAGATTTCATCAGTTACAGCTTTAGATATCTGAGCGTCGCTCTTATTCTTAATATCTATCTCCATAGCAACTGCTACATCTTTGAATTTATCTTCAACATAATCTGAATTGTATTCCATAATATATGGGAGCAAAATAGCATTAGATACACCATGAGCAATTCGGTATTTCCCACCTAGCGGATATGAGAGAGCGTGAACTGCTACCGTACTTGCTGAAGCAATGCACATCCCACCCAGAAATGCAGCTAAAATCATATCCTCTCTCGCGGATATATCATTTCCATCATTAAACGCATTCCTTATGCTTTTTGATATTAAGCTTATGGCTTTAAGTGCGCACATATCGCTTATAGGATTTGCTTTTTTGGATATAAAGCATTCTATCGCATGACAAAAGGCATCTGCTCCTGTTGATGCAGTGACAGAAGGTGGAAGCTTCAAAGTCATCTCTGCATCAAGTATTACGTAGTCTG
>JBFWMP010000160.1:0-6396 GCA_050251575.1 Clostridia bacterium | reverse complement strand
AGAAGCGTGCAGATCGCGTTTGCATTAAGCAGTCTTGCTGAAAACTTTGTTGTTGAGAAAAGACTTTTGATTTCTTTGGTGAAGGATAATTTCGCAGCTTTGAATCTTGCCAAGTATGGCCTTGAAATTAATGTAGATGACCTAAGTAAAGAAGAAATCATTAACTATATCGAAAATGAAAATTTTAATAGTTTAAATTATATGAAGCAGGATTACTTCAATTTCAAAAAATATATTAATTCCGAATTTGCTCCACGACATATGGATTATTTGAATAACGATTGTGCACCTGATTTAATCCGCTTCATGAACATCAAGATCGGTGGCAGAAAGAATAAAAGTTACTATAATTTTTTGAAAGGAATTTATGAAGCTGACCTCCCTGTTTTTTCTGAACAACAAGTAAATTTCTTGAATTATCTTTCTGATATGCTACCGTTGGTGAGACAAAATGAATATCTGATTGTAAAAAACATTCTTGATGAAAACAATTCAATAAATGCAATAAAAAACGCACTTGCCAATACAATTATTAAATATACAGATGCCCAATTTAATCATGCTATAAAGTTTATGCTGGCATCAAAATTGATTACCCTACATAATGAAATAGTATCAATTCAAGTTCCAATTGATGACCAGTATCGCGAATGGATAAAGGATCTAATAAATTACGGATTAACACGATATATCATTGACTTTGGTGATACAGAAGATTTCAAATTGTGGTCAAGCTATCGAATGGACCAGGTGCAGCTGAAATTATGCAAGAATCCAAAGCATAACCAACTTGGTACATATGTATATGACGGTATCGTTTATATTTTTGCTTCAATAAAAAAAGACGCTTCTATACAGGAGCATCTGAATTATAAAGACAAATTTCTGCAACCCGATATGTTCCAGTGGGAATGTCAGGCTGGTTTGAACGAGGGAAAACAGCGGGAACTGATTCAAAGTAAAAAAGCATATTTGTTTATACGCAAGGTAGAATCCGAAAACGGACTGGTACTGCCATTTACATTTGTGGGCACAGGAAAACTTGAAAATCCCAGAAAAACCGAAAATGTAAAAGGCTCTCTTCTTTTTGATATTCATCTAGAGACTGAACTCTCGGACTACCTGCAGTATGATTTTGGCCTTGAAAAATAACGAAGTGGTGAGTATGGTGACAAAGCTGCAGTTCAAGAAATACTCTCTCAAAAGGGTGGAATTCCGGTAAACGGCGTGACAAAGAAGACCGACTATATCATTTTGCTGATATGAATTCATATATGAAAAGTCTAATAGATAAAGGTATCTACAGGTTTTCTATTGATAAGAATGGTAAAATTTTACCAACAATTAGGAATTCAAAAGGAATCATAAAGCAAATAAGATAAAAGGAAATTACTTTAACTCCTGAATTATCACAAACGCTTAACAATTTAAACTGTTGTCATTAACTGCACTAATTCTGTGTGCTCAATCGCCGGTATTTCTTTGGGAACATACCGTTAATTAGCATTTAGATATATCCCAAATTACTCAGATTGCATCGTTTGCTGTGCCGCTTCAGCGAATTCATTTCTATTTCTCATATAAAATTAATCCTTTTTTATCTAACTCATCAACTTGAATAAAAAAGTCCGCAATTAGCGAACTTTTTGGTGTATTAGTGCATGTTTATATGGTATTTTGTTAGCATTCTACGTTTGCGTCATATTCATTAACACAAAAGAACCATCCGAAACCACTGATAAAGTATGATTAAGCAAAAGAAACTCGAGATGTCATCCTGAACGTAAGTGAAGGATCTTAGCACTTAAGCAACTTTTAAGATTCTTCATTTCACTTCGTTTCATTCAGAATGACAGAAGACGGGTTTTTGCAGTGGTTTCGAACTGGCCCCTTGTTTCGTGGAATATCTGATAATTAGAGATGGTTGACTTGTTAAAATTTAGTATGATATCATTAAGTGAGAAAAAGTAAATTTTTATAATATTCTTATAATACAAAAAAATAAAAGGAGGAATAACTAGTATGAAAAAAGCTATAGCCTTGATACTGATTGGTCTTTTATTCTTGATTATAACACCAGGTATTGTGATGACTGTACAAGCTGAGACTGAAATAGTCCCTAAGACTGATTTTTACTATATTGATAGTGATGGGGAGTACCAGCTTGCTGAAGATTATGAAGGGATAATCTTTATAAACAGTGATGTAACTGAGGTTACAATTACCGATACGGTATATAAAGCAAAGCATATTAATACAAGTATTGTTGTCCTGGGTATCAGGACGGAGGCTTTGGAGCTTACCATTGAGGATATTGACATATCTTCTGCCAATAACAGGCCGGCAATAGATTTTAAAAATGCAGGAAACTTTGAAAATAAACTTTATATTAATGGTACATGTAGCCTGATTAGTAGCTCTCCTTTTGGATGCATAAATGTTCCGGAAGGAGTTGAACTTGAGATAGACAAGCTTGAGGGCTTAGTAAATGATGAAGATGCTATATTATCTGTAATCAATAATGGATGGCATGGCGCGGGTATAGGAGGCGGTATTGATGGAAATCATGCCGCTGGAACTATAATCATAAGTGGCGGAACAATAACAGCGAGGGGTGGTATTTATTCAGCCGGCATAGGTGGCGGCACTGATGGAGCAGGTGGCACAATAATCATAAATGAAGGGATAGTAAATGCAACCGGTGGTGTCCAAGCGGCAGGAATCGGTGGTGGTGTAGGAGGAGTCGGAGGGAATATAACTATTGCCGGGGGAACTGTGACAGCTGTCAGTGTCCATGGTGGAGCAGGAATTGGTGGTGGAAATTCTGACAGTAATGGCGGTAATGATGGTGGGAATATAATCATAAGCGGTGGAATAGTGACTGCAATCTGTGAGGAGTGGGGCGCCGGAATCGGAGGAGGAAATGAAGGAGCTGGCGGCACCGTAACAATTAATGGCGGTACTGTTACAGCGATAAGCAGAGATAAAGGAGGCGCAGGTATAGGCGGTGGAAATGAAGGCGACGGCGGGAGTACTACAATAAATGGTGGAACTGTAACCGCCAGTGGTAGTGATGGAGGAGCCGGCATAGGTGGCGGCAAAGCCGGCGTAGATTACATAGATGACATACGTGTCATCAAAGGCGGATTAGGTGTCAGTACAATTATAAATGGAGGAACTGTAATAGCTAATGGCAGTTACTGTGCGGCCGGTATAGGAGGAGGTTGGAACGGTCAACACGGGGGTATTATCACAATAAGCGGAGGAAGTGTCGAAGCAAACGGAGGTTCCAACGGGGCAGGTATTGGCGGTGGTTTCGGCTGTTCGGGGGGTGATGTTACAATTATCGGGACACCGGTAGTTTTTGCTTCATCCCGCAATGATTGGGGCAGTTCAAGTGCAATGCCTATAGGGCATGGATATGAGTATGAGGATTTAGAACCGGGAACCTTGAAGGACGGTGAAGGTAATAATATATCTTATATCAGATTTAGTGCAGAGGATATGGATACAGGTGGCATAGCTGACGTTAAAATTGCAATAGATGAAAGTAATGATGTGTATTATACAAATGACCAGGGTTTATATGTAATGTTTGTTCCCTTTGAGGAATCTAAGTTGTACTCATACACAATGAGCAAAACCGGGTACTCAGCGATAAAGGGCAGCCATACGTTATCCTCGGTGAGCCTTGACATGGGCGGAACAATGTTTCCGGATGCTTTTCCACCTATTATTATAGGGATAAAGGCAGAAACAAAGACTACGACTTATATAAACTGTGATGCTTACGGTATATACGGTACACTTTATATGGTACCAAAAGTAGAGGCGGACTATACGAGCAAAACAGCGCTTGATGGAGTAGTAAACGGAATATCAGTGGCTTTGATCAATAATAGCGAGAGTGTGAAGGTAGATGCTTCTATGCTAAGTGATGGTGTATATCAATTTTATTTAGTAGATAGCGCGGAGAATGTATCGGTGCCAATCGAAAAAGCATTGCCCTTCAGTTTGAAAAGAAATTCATACAATGGTGGTTCAAGTAGAAATGGTGTTTCAACAATACTGAAAACACCAACTCTGAAAACCGGTAGCAACGTAGCAGGTATAGAAGTTAATATGGCAGCTGTGGAAAATGCATTTCAAAATGCTGTTGCAAATGCTGAAGGTATCACAGCAATAACACTGGAAATACTTGCAGTGAAGGGTGCTTTGGGGTATGAAGCAGCTCTGCCTGCGGATGTACTTTCAGGAGAACCAGATAGGAAAATAAAACTAAAAACAGAGTTGGGAGAGGTCATATTACCTTCAGCTATGTTGACACCGGAAATGGCAGGTAATGCGAAATCAGCAGCCATTACTTTAGGCAAAGGGGATATCACAAAGTTGACTGCGGAGGTTCAAGCACAGCTGGGAAGCAAGCCGATTATAGAGCTTATACTTAAGCTGGATGGAAAGGTTGCAGCGTGGAACAATCCGAGTGCACCAGTAACAATATCGATACCATACAGCCCAACAGAAGAGGAATTGGCAGCTCCGGAGCATATTACAGTCTGGTACATAGATGGATTAGGAAATGTAGTATCAGTTCCAAGCGGAAGGTACGATACTATAACCGGAACGGTAAGCTTTACAACTACCCACTTCAGCAAATTTGCAGTAGTATATGTCAGGGAGAGCTTCAACGACCTTGATATAGTCCCGTGGGCGAAGAAACAAATAGAAGTTCTGGCATCAAAGGGTATAATGGAGGGCAGAGAGGGGAAAAAATTCGTTCCGACTACAGGAATTACCAGAGCTGAATACATAGGGGCACTGGTGAGAACTTTAGGAGTTTCGGCAAAGGCTGAAAATAGCTTCAGTGATGTGAAAGTAGGAGACCGCTACTATAACGAGATAGGTATTGCAAAAAAATTGGGAATAACAGAAGGAATAGGTAATAACTATTTTGATCCTGAGACGTTAATATCAAGGCAGGATATGATGGTACTGACAGAAAGGGCATTAAGGAACCTAAAGCGTATAATCATACAAGGAACCTACAATGACTTAGAAGAGTTCTCGGACAGGGCGCAGCTGGCAGAATATGCAGTAAACGGCATAGCGGCACTGGTCAAGGAAGGTCTGATAGAAGGCAGTAACGGGAAGCTGAATTTGGGCTCGGAATCCAGCAGGGCTGAGGCAGCAACTTTTTTATACAGGATATACAACAGGTAAATAATTTTCAGATATCAATAATAAAGCGGCTGCCTGCATAGTGATATGCTCCCCGTGTGTTGTTCTTATTTATGATAAGAAATCGGTAAAGGTGGTATAATAAAGATATGACAAAATTATAGGAGGCATTATTATGGCACATAAGATAAGTGAAAAGGTAACTTGGGTGGGAAAGGTAGATTGGGAGTTAACAAGATTTCACGGCAATGAATACTCTACACACAGAGGGTCATCGTATAACTCATATTTAATAAAAGATGAAAAAATTGTGCTTATAGATACTGTATGGCAGCCTTTTGACAAAGAGTTTGTTGAGAATCTTAAGAAAGAGATAGATTTAGATAAGATAGATTATATTATCGCAAATCATGCAGAGATAGACCACAGTGGTGCATTACAAGAATTAATGAGAGAAATTCCCAATACGCCAATATATTGCACAAAAAATGGTGTAAAGTCGCTCAAAGGACATTACCATGAAGACTGGAATTTTGTTGAGGTAAGGACTGGAGATAGCTTGGATATAGGTAAAAGTAAATTGATATTTATAGAAGCAAGAATGTTGCATTGGCCGGATAGTATGTTTACATATATGACAGGAGAAAATATACTGTTTAGTAATGATGCCTTCGGGCAACATTATGCATCGGAACTATTATATAATGATTGTGTGGATAATGCTGAATTATATCAAGAAGCAATAAAATATTATGCAAATATATTAACTCCTTTTAGTATGTTTGTAACGAAAAAGATTGAAGAAGTGTTGAGCTTCAATCTACCTGTAGATATGATTTGCCCAAGTCACGGAGTAATATGGAGAGAAAATCCGCTTCAAATCGTAAACAAGTATTTAGAATGGGCAAATCAATATCAGGAAAATCAAATAACGCTTATCTATGATACTATGTGGGATGGCACGAGAAGAATGGCAGAAGCTATAGCAGAAGGGATAAGAGCCGCTGATGATCAGATTGTTGTAAAGATGTATAATATTTCGAAATCAGATAAAAATGATATTGTGACTGAAGTTTTTAAATCTAAAGCCTTTTTATTAGGCTCGCCTGCCATTAATAAAGGTATTTTGTTTTCAGCAGCAGGAATAGTTGAAATGATTAAAGGGCTAGGCTTTAAAAATAAAAAGGCAGCAGGCTTTGGATGTTATGGCTGGAGCGG
>JBFWMP010000159.1:0-6432 GCA_050251575.1 Clostridia bacterium | reverse complement strand
GGAATAATTAAAAGCGTCTTTTTTAGAGAATTATAAACCTCAGCCATAGACATAATTCCAAGAGCAGCGCTTTCAGCTTTTAATTTTAATATTTTGTCGTAGTCTACGAGTGCCATTTGTTAATAAATGATTTTCATTAATATCTATATTCTTCGCTCTATGAACCTGTCCAAAAAGCTTGAGTGACCTCTAAATTGCCTCTGTGTTATTGGTAGGTCTGAATATTGATTCCTTTGCCAAGCTCCTCCTTTCCAGTCTGTGTAAAACCTATTGTTGCTATATTGTGGAGGAACTAGGTTAAAATCATTATGAAACTGAGCGTATTTGCAATCAGTCAAAACTCTTAGGCCTAGACCTGGTGTAAGCTCCCAATTTATTGATGCTTTCAGGTTTCCTGTTTTTTGCATTATAAACCAAGGATAAGGCTTTTTCCTTGGAGCCCAAGATGAAGTTTCTCCTCCTTGAACTTTTTCAGCTTGAAATGATTTCTGAAATAAATCAACTGCAAAATTGCCAATGTCCATTTTAGCCTGAAGCATTCCAGCGCTAAAAATATTTTCAGCAATACTGCATTTTCTGATGAATTCTTGTGGAGTTATTCGTCTCATTATATTCCAATGCTAGTTTTTATAACCGAAACAACATTTTTCAATTCATCATAGTGCTTAGACTGAACCTGAAAGTACGGGTGGTCCATCCCAAATATTCTGCCGCTTTTTGCAGCTGTTGTTGCGAATATTGGGTTAACTGCATTATTAATTCTGTCATAAGCGTCATCTGGGTTGTTTCTTGAGGCTAAATTATCTGAAGATTCAACAAGATAACATCTACACCTGAAGTCAATTGGTGGAATTAAAGCTTCCGGAAAATCTCTCTTCAAATACGTTAGACCTTCTAGTGCTCTGTGTGAATCACGAACTCGCTCATCACCTTGAGTTGTATATGTTAAACTAGTAAGTGAATCAAATCTATTCCATTCAGATGCCACAGCCATAGCATAATATACATCAGAATTTTCCGTTGTAGAAAATCTATAGTTGAACATTTCAAATATATCTTCAGCCTCCTCCTCAAAGTCGTCTCCATACTCATCGTAGCTATTAGACGCTATTCTAATTTGATTGAGAGCGTGATATTCTTCGCAAACACTGAAGTTGATCAGGTTGTCAATAACATTTAAAATCATCATTCGCTCGGCAATCTCATCAGGACTCAAATAAGATATGTTTTGATCATTTATTCTGTTTACAACATACTCAAGATTCAACCCATACCCACTGAATGCGAAATTAAGAACGTCTAAAGCTCTTCCTTGCATTAATTCGTACTGAGTTATATAAGAGTATGGATTGTCAAAAAAGTCTTCTAGAAACGACTGTAATATAGCAAGCAGCTTCAAGTAATTTTTTTTACTTTTTTCTTGTATGTCTCTTTCGGTGTCATTCGAGTAATTTTTCATAACCTATAAATTAACTTCCAAAATTCTTAGTTGCTTGGCTTATTGCGTTTGCTTTTTGAGCGTTGATTTGATTTCCTACTACAATTCCAAATTTTTTCTCTATCTCTTCTGGACTTATTTCGTAGTTTTTTGTTAGAACCTCGATAAGTCTAATCTGGTCTGAAATACCCATGTCTGACTGGCTTGAGTACTTAAAAACTCTTCCAGGCTTTAAAAATCCAATTGAAATCAATCTTGGTATAATTTCTTCGTTCATTATGTTTTCAACGAATTTTCTATAAACCATGATTCTGTCCCTGTAAATATCTTGATGTGCCTGAGTTGATCCTACGTATGATTGAGTTGCCCCAGCCATGCTTTCAGAGCCAAGAATTAGATTAGATATGTCCTTGTCAGCCATCTCGCATATAGCTCCGTAAATTCGCTCAGAATTTGAAGTTGTAACAGTTTTAATCTCTATATCGTCCTCCGTACCAGTTACAAGCACTCTCTGAGATGCAGCATTAGCTATATTATTTGCTAGTGTTTGCTTTGAAGTAGGATCATCATCGCTAGTTTTACCATGAATAATTGGCATTCCATATGTATGGGCAAAGCTAATAAAATTTGAAAAAGTAAATTTCTTAGCCAACACAAGTGGAGTTGTAGCTGAGAATAATCCAAGGTCTCCAGAATTAATTAGTACATAATTCCTGTTATATGGAAATGAAGTTATGTCCCATCTTGGAGACCAAAGACCTTGTCTCCTGAGAACTATATTTTGATCTGGAAGTACGTTTCTTCTTTCAATTTGATTTACTTCCTTCAATTTTCCTGTAATTGTGTCAACTGAATTTGTTATCTCTAAAAGAGTGTATCCGTATAGCTTTGCCTCTGCAATTCCTTTTATGATTTTTGTGAATTGAGTTCCTTGAATCTTTTCAGTCTCCTCAAGATCTTTTATAAATTGACCGCTGGAAGTCTGAGTTGCCATCATGTATCTCTCACCAATTATCTGAGACTCAAGAGTTTCAATTGTTCCTCTAAGATGAGCGTCCTGTTGTATGCATGATTCGTACAAGTCGATAAGTCTTGACCTATCATCTAGAATCGTATCCCAGTTGCTGTCTGCCCTCATTGTCTTATATCTGCAATGGCGCTCAATCTCAGCTATGTATTCCTGTATTGTCTTTTTGCTAGTGCGGAAAACGGAAGCAAGCGTCTTAGCATCTATTGCACCCAGTTGTTCCAGTGTTAGTCTTTCTTCCATCGTAATTTATTCTTTTGCTTAATAATAGCGAATTTTGCAAAATCAAGGTGAAACAATGCTTTTGAATCAATTTGCACGAATACAATAAATGAAAGGCTTCATTTGAGCGATTTTAAGGCGATTTAATTATCCAACGTGAACACTTTATCCATTTTGCATTTTAAATTAAACCTAGAGCCTGAAACATGTCAAATTTAGCATGCTGCACACAAGCATCAATATTATAATTTTATTTTACCTGATGTTGTTTATATTTGTGTTTTTCTTTGATCGGCTTTTTAAATTTTTATTTTTTCCTGAGAGAAATACCCAAGTTCAAAAATCTTGATTTGTTCTTCTGATTTTTATTTTTATTTTTTTTACTGAGAGTTATTGTTTAGCTATTATTAGAAGACGCTTTTAACCTATAGCCCCTAAATGCTCTTCTAAGTGCTTTTAAGCGCTTATTCTCACTCTTAATTTTTCCTGGAAGAAATTACTAAGTGCAAGAAATAAAAAATTTTTTCTTTTAAATATTTTCTTTTTTTATAAATATTAATTCTATAAGCTATAATATAAGCTATATATAAGCATATACTTTAAACCTATATAGCATATTATATTCTCTATATTATATCTTATATATTACGTTACGGAAACCGATACAAAAGGGGTACGGAAACCGAGAAAATCAATTAGTTATTACAATAAGATTTTAGCCATCAGTTTATGTCAAAAAATGAGTCAGAATTGGGTACGGAAACCGAGAAAATCAATTAGTTATTAAATGAGCAACTAATTAAAAAAATGGCAATTATTGTATTTTTTAATGAGCAAGCAATGAAACAAGACAAACTCAAATTTTACTCAACTTCGTTATTCATATTTAACACGCAATAACTAATCAATAAAATAATTGAATCAGATAATTACTTGAAAACCATTGATTTAATATTATTTAACACTAAAAATATTTTAGTATTGAATATTTTACATACATTTGCAAAAAACAAAATGAATATGGATGTAGAAAAGGAAGTTAAAAGAAGTTTTATTAAGTTCCCAGATGAAATAAGAGACAAAGAGTCAACAAAACAAGACCAGTTTACAACAAAAACTAAGTTTGTTTATCTTGTTATTAGGTGGTGTCAATACTCAAATAATGGAGCATCTCCTTCAGTAAAAAGAATGAGAGAAGAATTTGGAGTAGACAGAAAGACTTATTTTAAAGCACTTGACGAGCTTGAGAAATCTGGTTTTATAAAATATAGAAAGAGTCAAACTAGCGCACGTATTGAAGTTGACTTAATTGAAAAAGGCAAGACATCTTTCAGCATGATTCCAAAATCAGTAATATTAACGCGTACAATGACAAACAGCCATAAGGTTTTTGTTGCAATGATTTGGAAGATGTTCATTGAAAAAAGAAAGTCGTCTATGTCTGAAGTTAGAGTTTCTGTAAGTGAAATAGTAAACAATATCGTAAAAATAGGATTCTCAAAGAATTATATCTATAAATACGTAAACGAGCTGTC
This sequence comes from Clostridia bacterium, assembly GCA_050251575.1. Classification (GTDB taxonomy): domain Bacteria; phylum Bacillota; class Clostridia; order SK-Y3; family SK-Y3; genus X23. The sequence continues at coordinate 2,210 of JBFWMP010000159.1, read as the reverse complement.
GTCTGCTGACTCAGGATTTATAAATGTTTTCAATAGAGCAAAAAAATCATTAACAATAAACTTTGAAAACATATATCTAATGCTTGATTATGAATTGGAGCAGCGAGACTCTGAAAGGAAAAATAGAAAAAAATTCATATATGTTTCTCCAGTGCCTTTTGAATATGAGGTTGACAATGAAAATTTTCAAATTGTTAGAAATAAAGAATTTGATAATGCAGAGACTAAGGCTCATAAAAAAATAATATCTGACATAGACTTTGTAAATAATTTATAAAATGGAAATAATTAACGGATATTTCGAGCTGTCAGTTAGCGACAAAAACACATACATAAGCATAGTTAACACACTTGAGTCTGAGCCTGGTGTGAGTTGGGTCGAAAAATACCCATACTCCGATAGAGAACTTCTCAGAATGTATTACGAAGAAGACAGAGACTTATACTATCTTTGGATTGAATACAGCGGAGAAGGCTTTTATGAAAGAGATACGCTGCTTTTAATACTTGGAGCTCATTACTCAGTGACAAAAACAAATAAACTTATGACATTTACAATAAACAATTAAAAGTATGAGACAAGAAATTTTTAGAAAAGAGTGCAAAGTCCTGAAGCAGCCAAAGTCATACGGTCAAGTTGCTAAGGCAGAATTTGGAATTGGAGGCATGTCGATTTTTGTAAGCGTGTACGAAGATAAGGTGAATGTAAGCCAGCAGGTATTTGGAAAGTATAATAAATTAGCTGTTTTAACAGCTGACGAGCCAAGCAAGAAAGTGCTAGGATTTATATTTTCTTACGATAATGTAACAAGAGAAATAATCGTTGAGCAAGAATCTTTTGAGATTTCAAAACAACAAAAAGATAATGGATCAATAAAGATATTCTCTGACTCAACACTTGGAGAAATCAGGGTATCTGGATCTCCAGACGACCCATTGTTTTGCCTAGCTGATATTTGCAAGATACTTGGACTAACAAATCCAAGTAGCGTGGCTAAGAGAATTGATGAAGAATACAGGGCTAAGATTGATATAGGGCGTGATAATCAGGCAGTTGGCAACACAATTGCTACTTTTGTAAATGAACCTGGGCTTTATTCCGTTATTCTAGGGAGCGATTCAAAGAATGCAAAGCCTTTTAAAAAATGGGTATTTGAAGAAGTTCTTCCAGCAATTAGGAAGACTGGAGGATACGTTGACGAGTCTTATAAATTTGTGGAATCGTATTTTACAGACTTAGATTCAGACACCAAAAAGTTTATTGCCATTACACTTGAATCAAAGAAGAAGCTGCTTCAAGAGAACGCCATCCAGATGAAAATAATTGAAGAACAAAAGCCAAAGGTTGAATTTTATGACGAAGTTGCTGAGTCAAATGGCGCTAAAACAATTGAACAAGTAGCCAAAATACTTGGAAAATACGGACTTGGAAGAAATAGACTTTTTGATTTTCTCAGAAGCAAAAGAATTCTGAACATGAACAATATACCATACCAAAAATATATGGATATGAACTTGTTTAAGGTTGTTGAGCGTAATTACAACACAAGTTCTGGAAGCGTTGTTAGAACACAAACTTTAGTATATCAAAAAGGAATAGATTATATTTCAAAATTATTAAAACAAGAATTAAATTATTGATTATGTTATCAGAAAAAGCAAAAAGCAAATTTCAAGCTTATTTAGATGTTTTCAACGAGAATTTCTATGTACATGGAGATTTTAGAGAAAAAGGCGTTGGAGTTCCGATTGAATATGTTACATATAAACACGGAGAGCCGCAATTTGGGTATTCAGGAGATGGCACAATTAATCTATCTCAGATGCTTCAATTAACATTTGCTAAGTATCTTGCTTCAAAAGGAACTGAACTTGAGCATAGTTTCGCATCTTCTTTGAGTCAGCAATTATACATCATGTTCAGACTGGAAGATTCAGCAAAGGAAGCGTGTGGATTTGGGGATGAATTAAAGACTGTGAAGGGGTTTTTTATTAGAGACGACATAAGTTACGAGCAACGTCTATATATTGGCTTACACGACCTAATGTCTTCTTATTCGCAGGCTAAGGAAGGAATCAATATTGATGTATGCTAGAGCCCGTTCGTATCTCAGGATCAAATATGGAATCTTATTCCAATTTTAAAGAGAATTGGAGATGAAAACATAACAGAAGGAAGTGTTAGTGTTGTTGCAAAAATCATAGCCGAG
>JBFWMP010000158.1:0-6432 GCA_050251575.1 Clostridia bacterium | reverse complement strand
AGCTGGACTATACAATCTTTACAAAATGTGCGTGATGCTTATTGATTTAGAGGCGGAGGACTTTTGGGAGGGAGTCAGAAAATATTTTTTATAATTTGTTTTTGGAGATCTTTTGATTTTTGCTGCTTGGATTCTGTTGCTGCCCATATACCTTCTTGCAGGTGTTGCAACGATTACTATTGGTTTTACAGTTATTCCTATGATTATTAATATATTTCTTACCATGTGGAAGGTATCAGTGGTCATGAATGACTCACCATTGTTTATAGCCTTCGGCGACAGCATGAAGTTTGCCAAGAGACATTTTTTTCCCCTCGCAGTTCTTCAATTGATTCACTGGTCTTTTATAAAAATCGGAGGAGGCAGCGGAGCTCTTGGAAATTCATCACGCTGGACTGGAGATGCTGACAAAGTTCCAAGCTTAGATAAAATTCCTTCAAATATATTACCATACAATTTTGAGATAATTGAAAATGTCATAAGAGTTTCAAGAATGATTCTCGTTATTTTAATCCCTATTATGATTGTTGCTGTCGCCATAGGTGCAGTTATAAAGATGGTGTTCGAAGTATTTTTTGCACTGGTATTTTTTATTGTTTACAAAAATGATTTTGAGCAGCCTAGAGAGCTAATAGATAGTGAGGTGCTTTTATAATGTGGTTTGATGAGATAATGGATGATTGTAAGAAAGGGTTGGAAGTTGCAAATGAGAATAAAGGAATATTCATACCCATATTAATCAATGCAGGTTTTTATATTCTATTCTTTGCAGCAGCCCTTCTCTTTTTAGTAATATTTTTTATAGCTCATGGACGAAACTTGGAAAATGTGTTTAATGATCCAGAGAATTTTATGAATATATTTCTTCCGCTAATAATAGGAGGTCTAGGAGCATACTTGCTTTTTATCATTTTAAGATCTGTTATAGAAGCAGGAAGTATAAATCTATATAAATTTGCAGCAGAAGGAATAAGACCTAAGGCTTGTTATTTTTTTGATGGGGCAAAAAGATATTTTTTTAAAATTTTTGCGGGAACTATATTTTTTCACATGATTTTATTAGTTTTATTAATACCATTATTGCTGCTATTAATATTGTATACTCTTACCGTAGGTGTTTTGACAGGTGGATGGGGGTTAATCCTGGTGGGGGTCATTGGGGGTATTTATCTCAGTGCGTGGACGGTTGCTGTGGTAGTAGATGATATAGGGCCTTTGAAAGCAATAGGAATGAGTATAAAACTTGGAAGAAAATATTTCCGTGGTCTATTCGTATTAACATTATCAGGGATTATGATCAGCAATTATCTCTCGGTTGCTTTTGGACCTTTAGTTGTGTTTATCGGAGGATGGTTTATCAGTGGCGTTGTATTAGCATTTTTTAAATTAGTTTTGCTTTTAGTCTACAAGCGTAAAAAGGAAGAGGTTTTTTAGATTTCACTTCACCGACACTTTTCAAAAGAACATTACCTAGGATTGTAATCAAAATTTAATAGAAGGTTTGAATGCTGCTGCCATAACCATATTGGCACGTATTATACTAGAAATATATAATAAGGAATATAAAAGTGTTGACATAAGGATAAGTTAGATGTTAAAATAATAATTTTTTGACAGTAATGTGGATTTGTAGTATACTTATATATGAATGTGTCAAGAATAAGAATGTGGAATAAATTGCTTAGCCTTTTTTACAGGGAGGTAGTATATAAATGTATAACATCGGGGATAGGATCGTTTATCCAATGCATGGCGCCGGTGTAATTGTGTCAATCGAAGAGAAAGAAATATTGGGTAAGCGGCAAAAATACTATATTATGAAAATGCCTATCGGAGATATGAGGGTTATGATTCCTATGGCAAACATCCAGAGCATTGGCATCAGGGATGTGATTAATCAGCAAGAAGCAGAAGGCGTCATTGAAATCTTCAAGAGCGGCAGGACAGATATGTGTAGTAATTGGAATAAACGGTATCGTGAAAATATGGTAAAGATTAAAAGTGGGAATATCTATGAAGTTGCTCAGGTAGTAAAGAATTTGATATTCAGAGATAAGGAAAAAGGACTTTCTACCGGTGAAAGAAAAATGTTAAACAACGCGAAACAAATTTTAGTAAGTGAATTAGTATTAGTCAAGGAAATGAATCAGGGAGAAGTAGAAGAAATGATAGAAGGGATGTGCAGTAATTTAGAGAATTAAAAAATATATTTTTGCAAATGACCAATATAATAGTATATATGCCATTAAGGAGGTGGACACTGAATGGTAAATAAGGCGGTCAAGGGTATATTATCAATAGTCGGAGGCGCTATTGGCATAATTCTGATCTACTTGTTTTACAGGGAAACGGGTATTAACCCTAATGCATACATTTTGGCTACAGTCGTACTCTATGTTGGTGGAGGGTTAATGGGAGCATCATTGTTTTATATTTGTGGAGGAAAACTTTTTTCCCTGTTACTTGACATCATAGTACATATAGAGGTAGTTCTTCAAAAAAGAACTTTTCAAGAAATATTATCTGGTTCATTAGGACTTATTGCAGGTTTAATTATAGCGAATTTAATATCGTTACCTATTCTTTCTATCCCTATAATCGGAACCGTACTTGCAGTTGCTATTAATATCATGCTTGGATATTTGGGACTAAGTATAGCAATGCAAAAAAAGGATGAATGGGGTGATACGATAACCTTTTTTAAAAAAGGAGTCGGTAAGCGTTCTGATTCTAATTCACAGCCTAAGATATTGGATACAAGCGTTATTATTGATGGAAGAATAGCAGATATATGCAGGACAGGATTTATTGAAGGGCCACTTATCATACCAGGTTTCGTACTTCGTGAATTACAGCATATCGCTGATTCGTCTGATGCATTAAAGCGTAATCGTGGGAGAAGGGGATTGGATATCCTTAATATTATTCAGAAGGAATTAGAGGTTTCTGTTGAAATTGTCGAAAAGGATTTTGATAATATTGCAGAGGTAGACAGTAAGTTATTGAAGCTGGCAGAAGTGATGAAAGGGAAAGTACTTACTAATGATTATAACCTGAATAAGGTGGCAAGCTTCCAGGGTGTCCCGGTATTAAATATCAACGAGCTTGCAAATGCTGTTAAGCCTATTGTGTTACCAGGAGAAGATATGATGGTACTGGTTGTAAAGGATGGGAAAGAAAATGGACAAGGTGTTGCTTATCTTGATGATGGGACCATGATTGTTGTTGATGGCGGTAAGCGGCATATGGGCGAATCAATTTCAGTATTGGTGACAAGTATCTTACAGACACCAGCAGGAAGAATGATATTTGCAAAGCCTAAGATTGAGATTGAAAGAGCGGGATGAGATTAGTTTATATTGAAGAGTTAAAGATAAATTTATTCGGTATTATTAATGTATTATATGACTTGTTTCTTAAATGATATTATTTGTAATATAAAGCCAACTTTCGGGTTGGCTTTTCTGATGTTTTAGTGTAAAATAAAGCTTGGTAATATTTAAAGGTTCTATATTGCTTGGAGGGATGATATGTTTAAAGTATTTGGAACAAAGATGAAGGAAAGACAGGCAAAAAAAACAAGTAACTTTTGTTCTGCTATCATTGTTGCAGCAGGAAAGGGAACCAGAATGCAATCCTCCAAAAATAAGCAGTTTATAAATATTATTGATCGGCCGGTTTTAGCATATACGCTGCAGGCGTTTGAAGACTGCGGCGCAGTTGATGAGATAATTATAGTTGCTCGTGAACAAGATATCATGTTGTGTAAGGAAATCGTAGATATCTCTAAGCTTAATAAGGTCAAGAAGATTATTTTGGGTGGACGGGAAAGACAGGATTCAGTATATAACGGTTTGCAGGAAATTAGTGATAAATCCTCTATTGTAATAGTACATGATGGCGCAAGACCTTTGATTATTCCAAAACATATAGAAATAGCAGTGGACACGGCAATCAAATATGGTGCGGCAGCAGTAGGGGTAAGAGTAAAAGATACGATTAAGCTTGTAGATGATGAAAAAAATATTTTAGATACTTTAGATAGAAGCAGGCTTTGGGCGGTACAAACGCCTCAGGTTTTCAAGGTTCAATGGTTGAGGCAAGCATATATTAAGGCGCGGGAAGAAGAGATAACTGCAACAGATGATTGTATGTTAGTAGAACGGTTAGGTTATCATGTGAAAATGGTAGAAGGAAGTTATGAAAATATAAAAATTACTACGCCGGAAGATATATTTTTGGCAGAAGCCATTATTGACGGAAGAGAGCTTGATGAGGGGGACTTTGAGTGAGGATTGGACATGGATATGATGTACATAGATTAGCTGAAAACAGGAAATGTGTCATAGGAGGCGTGGAAATTCCATACGAAAAAGGGTTGTTAGGCCATTCAGATGCCGACGTGCTCTTACATGCAATTATGGATGCACTATTAGGTGCAGCAGCCTTAGGGGATATTGGAAAGCACTTTCCTGATAATGATAATAAATATAAAGGGATATCAAGTATATTATTATTGAATGAAGTAGCAAAAGTTCTTAATGAAAAAAAATATAAGGTAAATAATATAGATGCTACTATTATTGCGGAGCATCCCAAGATGGCACCGTATATATTACAAATGAGGGAAAACATTGCTAAAGCATTAAATATAGAGGTCGGGCAAGTCAATGTAAAAGCGACGACTACCGAAGGGCTGGGCTTTACCGGAACAGGTGAAGGTATCGCTGCCCATGCGGTGTGCACGATTATATAAAATAACAGGAATAGTTCAGAAATCACTGAAAAGGTCCGTTTTTTGCAGGAAGAGGAAATCGGATTTGGGGACTGGTCTGCTGTCAGGCCTGGTTTTTGGCCGGACTGCGGCCCTGTCCCTGTGTCTGACTTCCGAGCAGTTGAGCACTTTTTCAGTGTTCTCAAACGATTCAAAAGTTTTGTAGCATTTCGAAAAATAAGAAATCAATGAGAGGAATGAAATAATGAGTAAGGAAAAGAAACTAGTTGAAGCGATTACATCAATGGAAGAAGATTTTGCTCAATGGTATACGGATATTGTAAAAAAAGCAGACTTGGTTGATTATTCAACTGTAAGAGGATGCATGATTATTCGTCCTTATGGTTATGCAATATGGGAGAATATTCAAAGAATTCTTGATGGGAAATTCAAAGAAACAGGGCATGAGAATGTTTATATGCCGATGTTTATACCGGAAAGCCTTTTGCAGAAGGAAAAGGATCATGTAGAGGGGTTTGCACCTGAAGTAGCTTGGGTTACCCATGGAGGCAGTGAGGAGTTGGCAGAAAGGCTTTGTGTGCGTCCTACTTCAGAAACATTATTTTGCGATCATTATGCAAACATCATACATTCTTATAGAGATTTGCCAAAACTCTATAATCAATGGTGCTCTGTCGTGCGTTGGGAGAAAACAACACGTCCTTTCTTAAGAACATTGGAGTTTTTATGGCAGGAGGGTCATACTGCTCATGCTACAGGAGAAGAGGCACAAGAAGAAACAATCAAGATGCTGAACGTTTATGCAGATTTCTGCGAAAACGCTTTGGCTATTCCGGTGGTAAAGGGACAAAAAACGGAGAAAGAAAAGTTTGCAGGAGCAAAAGCTACTTATACCATTGAAAGCTTGATGCATGATGGGAAGGCATTGCAAAGTGGCACCTCCCATAATTTTGGAGATGGATTTGCAAAGGCTTTTGAAATCCAATATACAGATCAGAATAATCAACTGCAGTATGTTCATCAGACTTCGTGGGGTATGACGACCCGTTTAATAGGTGCAGTGATTATGGTGCATGGAGATGACAGCGGATTGGTTCTTCCTCCGGTTATTGCACCTACTCAATTAATTATTATTCCTGTTGCTGCACATAAAGAAGGTGTAAAAGAGAAAGCTTATGAATTAAAAGACAGGCTGGCAAAGGTTGCAAGGGTTAATATTGATGTGAGTGATAAAATGCCGGGCTGGAAGTTCAGCGAATATGAAATGAAGGGTGTACCTATTCGCTTGGAGATAGGGCCTAAGGATATTGAAAAAAATCAAGCTGTCTTGGTAAGAAGAGATACGAGGGAAAAGATTTTCGTGTCTTTGGATGAGATAGAGGAAAAGTTATTGCAGATATTGGCACAAATGCAGATAGAATTGTTAGAAAAGGCAAGAAAAATGAGAGATGAAAAAACCTATACTGCAGTAAACACAGAAGAATTTAAAGAAATTTTAAATGAAAAAACTGGATTTATTAAAGCCATGTGGTGTGGAGATAGGGCATGCGAGGATAAGATAAAAGAAGAAACTAGTGCAACAGCACGATGTATTCCTTTTGAGCAGCAGCAGATTTCCGAGCATTGCATATGCTGTGGGAAGCCGGCGAAACACATGGTTTATTGGGGTAAAGCATATTAAGAAAAAGGATTGTACT
>JBFWMP010000157.1:0-6459 GCA_050251575.1 Clostridia bacterium | reverse complement strand
GAAAATTAGGGGCCAAATCCACACAATGAAAATTATTTCTAATCACTTCAAGACAAAAAGAATGTACGGTGGTAATGCTCGCTTTATTCAATAATGTCAGCTGTCTTTGAAGCTGCCGGGATTCCGGTTTTCTTTCCAGTGCCTTGATAATGGCTTCCCCAACTCTTTCACGCATCTCGGTCGCTGCCGCATTAGTAAATGTAACAACTAATAATCTATCTATATCAATGGGATCTTTTTCATCTGTTATCTTTCTTATTATTCTTTCTACTAACACTGCTGTTTTACCTGAACCGGCAGCAGCGGCAACCAACAGGTCGCAGCCTGAGGTTGTAATGGCAGACAACTGTTCGGAGGTCCAGGTGACGGAAACAAGTGGGGAGTGGGGAGCGGGGAGTTCATTATTTGATTGTAATATTTGAGTAGTCATTCTACCACCTCCTATGAGTATTTCATTTTTATAGGCCTAGACAAAATATTTATCATCCTGCCATCTTAACGGATTAGTGCTGATATATTCCCAAACTTTTAGATAATTCTGTTTGTTCCGGATAATATGATCGTGATATTTTGACTGCCAAGCAGGGCATTGCTGTGTGTTGCGTAGTATATTGATTTTAGTTGTAACAGATGCCTTAAAACCTCGAATCATTGCACCATCCACTATTTTACCAAACAAATACTGTCTACCATATGTACATATCGTAACAAAATAATACCCTACCTGTGAGTAATCGTAATCTTTTAGCCGCATATTTTTTCTTTGTGGCAAATCCAAAACATCACCGCCAATTGCCGTTGAAAATGCCCGAAAATGTCATCCTGAACGTAAGTGAAGGATCTTAGCACTTAAGCAACTTTTAAGATTCTTCATTTCACTTTGTTTCATTCAGAATGACAGAATACGGACTTTTTCAGTACTCTCGAACCGTTCGAAACCACTGAAAAAGTATGATTAAGCAAAAGAAACTCGAGATGTCATCCTGAACGTAAGTGAAGGATCTTAGCATTTAAGCAGCTTTTAAGATTCTTCATTTCACTTCGTTTCATTCAGAATGACAGAATACGGACTTTTTCAGTACTCTCGAACCGTTCCGTACAAATTTGATAATCTGCATTTGTTTCTCAATTCCCAATGGCTCCCCATACGTCTTCGTCTTTCATATCCTGCAGAATTCTATATTTGTTATCCTGCATCATGGTATCGAACTGGCAGACAGAGGCATAATCACAATAGCTGCAGGAGGTGAACTTATTTTTCTTGTACGGTGTAATGGATACATTCCCCTTGAGCAACTCCTCGCCCATCTGAGCAAGCAGTTTTTTCACATGTCCACGCAGCTTTTCAAACTGCTCCATGGTTGCTGCACAAGATGTCTTTCCAAGCACATCTCCTTTGTTAACTCTGGCAGGGATGATAAGAGAATCTCCGTCTATATCCCGATCCATCTCTCTAATCAGCTTTACATCTGCAAGCAATAATCCCTTCATCTTAAGCTGCTTCATAATCTCTTTCTCAATCTCTTGTGCACTAATGTCTCCCCTGCTCTTGATAATCGGATCATCAATTCTAAAATACAGAATTCCTCCCGGCAAAATAGGCTGTCCCAGGTTTTTACCCCCGTTCTCCCATATTGCATCCAAATAGGTAATGAGCTGAATCTGCAATCCATAATACACATCTGCCAGTTTAAATGCCTTAGTACCTGATTTATAGTCGATAATCCTGAGATACGTCCCATTTTCCGACTGTAGGGCATCTACTCTGTCGATCCTTCCCACAAGCCTTATTTCTTCTCCATCAGGCAGGCTCACACTGATGGGCGGAAAATGTCCCCGATCCTCAAATCCCATCTCATAACCTAACGGTTCAAAGCTTCCCCTTTGAATATGCTGAGCAATCAGCCATACCGCGCGCGTCAGCACTCTTCTTAGCCGCACGGTCAGATATTTATACCTTGAAGTACTGTTGAAAATAGACCCGTTCATCTTTTGCAGAAAACTTTCTACTATTTCAGAAACCTTTTGCTCACACCAAGCCGGATCTATATCTCTCCAACTCCTGCCTTCTTTCTCCAAGCTATTTGAAAACTCATCCAGAATACTATGTATTAATGTTCCGACATCCGGAGCACTAAGTTGAAAAATTCTTCTTTCTTTTGCCTTTAAGCCATACTGCACATAATAGGCAAAAGGACACGAAGCAAATTTCTCCAGCCTGGATATACTGGAATAGACAGGTGTACCATAAAGCTTCTTGATTTTTCCTGCATTCGCGTATTGCACTTGATTAGAATAACGGACAGCCTCAAGCACCCCTGCACATTTGTCTCTCCATTGCTCATGACCGCTGTACCATTCATAAACATCCTGCCACATAGGGCTCATCTCTACCCCTTCTGCTTTCTTTCTAATCGCAGCTACTAGTTGGTTAAAAGTAGGTATTGGTGCCGCAACTAACTCCATCTCCTCTTTCTCAGTGCCATTTGAAACGATATTGCTGTGTTGGTCAATACTGGGAAACAGCTTCTTTAACCTTGAAACAATGGTAGAAGGTCTCATAGTTTTTCCCTCGTGATTTGCGATAGGATAGCTGAGCCTCAAATAACTGCCTGCTGTCGTCAAAGCAGTATATATTAAATATTGCTCCTCAAAGGCCTGAATCCGTGTATCCTGTGCAAGCTCAAGTCCCTGTTCACGCAAGTTCTGTCTGTCTCGATCCGTCAAAATCCCTTCCTCTGCTGCCGGGGCAGGAAAAATACCATCATTGACTCCCAATATATACAGCGCCTTTATCTGATGGCTTTTTGAGCGTTCCACACTGCCGACAAGCACCTGATCCAATGTAGGAGGGATTAACCCGATCTTATATTCATTAAAGCCTACACCAAGTACTTCTATGAATCTTTCTATGCTAAACTGCTCATCTCCCATTACTTCCACGACTTGATCAAATACGCTGATAACAATATTCCAAATCTGTCCATACTCGTTAGCCAGATTAATTTGTTTGTCCTGTTTGAGCTCTTCCATCCGTGTTTCAATTCTTTCGGGCACTCCCACCTCACAAAGAAATTCAAAAAGCGCAGCACAAAACTCTCTTGCATTCTTCTTTCCCTTTATCTTCGAGCGAAAGCTTGCAAAAGGCTTTATCATCTTTTCTCTTGCTTTATTTACAATGTCCAACGTATTAAGTTCATACTCCGATGATTGCTGCTGCCCAGATATTCCTCCGGGACGGTACTCCCACGCTTCTCCTTTTGTCCAAGTACTGCCTCTTATTCCAAAAGCAAGCACATAATTTTCCAGGATATCTATCTCTTGCTTTTCAATATTTGTTAAACCTGTTTTTAAATACTTGAATACAGCTTCATAAGACCAATTTCTTATAAAGATGTCCAATGCTGATAACACGAGAAGTATTAGCGGATGGTTATTGATATGCTTCTTTGTGTCAATGAAACAAGGAATACCATACTCGCTGAATACTGCCTGCACAAGTTTCTCATATCCTGTCAAGTTTCGTGTAACTACCGCAATATCCCTGTACCTCATTGCTTTATCACGGCACAAACTAATAATATCCCTTGCGGTATTCTCTACCTCCGAATAAATATTGGCAGCTGAATAAATATTGATATCACTTGTCTTTTCAGAATATATACGATAAGGGAAAACCGAATAATATTGTTCGAGATGTCTTAATTCCTTACTGTCTTCAAACCTATCACTCTTTTGTTGTGTTAGACCTATGGGTTTATGTATATTCACTCCACAGCTCTGCGCCAGCTTTTGCAGCTTTTTAGCAGTACTCCTGGTAGGTGAAAAAATTTCACATTCATCATTTTCCATTTCTGAAGCTAAACAATCGGTGCAAAGAGAAACATTTACTTTTGCAGCCTTTGACAATAGCCTCTCAATCACCTTATATTCTTGTGGCGTAAAACCTGAAAATTCATCTATCCAAATCTCAGCATCACTTAGCTGCACAGACTCCTCCAGCTTATGTGCAAGGATGGTAAGACTATCATCCCCATCCATATATTTTTGATGGAGTGCAGCTTCAAATTCATTGTAAATCTTATGGATATCTTCCAGCTTGTCTTTTAACAAATCATCTTGCAGCTGATCCTTTACATGAGCAAGCAACTCAGTCGTAACATTATATCGTTTCATCTCGGATATGGTGCCGCAAATTGTATCTACAAATCCCTGCTGCCTTACTGCCTTTGAAAAAAACTTTAACTCATCCTTCATGCTATCCATAATTCTATAAAGCATCATGCATTTTCCAGCAGCGTTAATATGCTGACGGGTGATGCCGCCAACCTCGTTGAATACCCTATAGGCAAGACGTTGAAAGCTTAGCACCTCTGCCCTCATGATTCCGGCAGAGCCAAGCATTCGGATAAGATTTCTTTCTGTTTGCAGTGTATACTGCTCCGGTACCAGCAAAATCAACGGCGTATTTCTGCCATCCTCCAGCTTTTCCTTTATCTCATTAAGACAGAAATAGCTCTTGCCGCTTCCTGCCCTTCCATAAATCAACCTCAATCCCATGGCATATTCCCCCACCTTCGCGTTAAGAATATTTTATCATAGGAAGGATAATTATTAAACATCATTCTTCGAACGATATTTTTATCTAATGATTAGACTATTGGACAAATAATATGGAATATAAATAATTACAGCATTAAAAATCATTGGAAATAAGGTGGGACGGGATTATGTATTGCCAAAACTGTAAAGAAAGGATGATAAAAGTTACCTACGTCATACGCAAGAGAAAATGTCTTCAAGCTTATTACTGCACAATGTGCGGAGAGCTTATTCATATAAAAGGAATCTATACTTTTAGAATTTGGAGAGGCCGCCGCATGAAAAGAATTGCTTTTATTTCATAATATTTATTGTAAATTTTGCCACTCCTTTTTATTTATTTTTTTTCCTTTAATTCAAATACTATAGATAGAATTCTTATGTTTAGGCAAAGCTTGTTTTTGTATAAATATTAGATACTGTTATTCAAACAGCAAACCCCCTATTTTTGAAAGGAGAAAAAATATATGCGCAGAATAAAACTTGGAGTCATCGGTACCGGCATGGCATGGGAACGACTGCACTGGCCTGCAATTCAACAGCTTAGTGATAGGTATGAGATTGTCGCGTTATGTAATCGTACAAAATCAGATGCAGAAAACTTTGCACAAATGATTCACTTAGATTTGAAAAATGTATACCAAGACTATCATGAAATGCTAAAAAGAGATGACATCGATGCTGTCGATGCGATGGTTCCCATTTCTCAAAACTATGATGTCGCTGCAGCCGTGATAAAGGCAGATAAAAATCTCATTGCCGAGAAACCTCTTGCAGCTACCATGGAAGGCTGTAAACGTCTGCTGGACCTTCATAAAGAACATGACGTAAAAATAATGGTGGCTGAAAACTACAGATATAATGAAGAAATAAATAAAATCCGCGACGTGATCAATCAGGGAAAAATTGGTGAAGTTGTCTACTTTATTCAAAATAATGTAGTAAACTTTGAATCTGAAATGAAAAAAGATACTTTTGCTGCTAAAGAGTGGCGTCAGCACCCTAATTATAAAGGTGGGGCTTTTCTTGATGCAGCCCTTCATGATATTGCCGGAATGAGACATATCTTTGGAGCGGTAGACCATGTATATGCCATGGGAAGACCCCAACAGGAAGATTTCAATCCATACATGTCAGTAAATACTCAAATATTATTTAAGAACGGCGTCATCGGACAATATACCTACTATCCTGACGGCAAAGAGATGCAGGCACCCTTAGTAGGGCTGCGCATATTTGGGACAAATGGTGAGGTTTACCTTGAAGAAAAAGTTTGCAGTTATATTAATGTGGCTTATCGTGACGGAAGCCGGGAACTCATTCCCTATACACCGAAAAGAGGCTATTATAATGAGCTCCTCAACTTTTATAATGCAATGATAGGGATAGAAGAAATTTCCGTTACCCCTGAAATTGAATACGGTGATGTTAAAATGGTTTTTGATATCTTAACTTCCATTGAAACAAAGCAGCCGGTAAAGGTTGATGCTCTTGAAGAATCAAAAAAGTATAGCATTTATACCAATATGTATAAAAAATCTGATACTCCAAACTATTTGCAGTAAAAGAATGAAGCAAGGGGACTGGGTTGCTGCTTCAGCAAATGAAGCAGCAACCCAGTCCCCTTGCTTCTCCTATAAGAAAAACGCAATCATAGGAATGGTCAGTATTGATAATAATGTTGATATAAATACTGACTGCGCACCCAAATAAGCATTTCCATCAAACTTTTCAGCCAATATTGCTGAATTTGCAGGAATAGGCATTGCTGTGATGACTACAGGTATCCCTATCATTAACAGATCTAAATCAAATAATTTTAACACCAAGAGCAGTATAACCGGAATAAAAATTAAT
>JBFWMP010000156.1:0-6520 GCA_050251575.1 Clostridia bacterium | reverse complement strand
CTACCGGTTGCTGGAGAATGCAGTATGTATCAAACCAACTACCTATGGCGACTTGACTGAGAGAAGCGAAAACTGATGGACCGCTATATGTAGCGTCAACCTGAGTCAAGTGGATACCCAGTTAAAATTATTATCCCAAATTTATTTTTCTTTTTTTCACTCATAATAAACCTCTGCTTACAAATACTTAACTTGCGCATACCTAAAGAGGTAATATGCTAAATGGGTTATCAGTATTTTTCAAATCTTGCCAATCAAAATCGTATTTTTCATCATCTGTCCAATCTTGCGGCCTCTTGATACGGAATGGGGATCCTATCGAATCCTCATAGCCATCGTGATATCCAGAATCATCACCAAGTACATAGCTGATATCAATTGGTTTCAGACAATCTGCATCATGGAATTCTGCAGCGAGTAAGATGAGCAATCCTGAGAATGCATCGATAACATATCCCAGACTGGCTTCTGGGAAAGCTGTGAAACGATTGTGTTTAACGCTGTTGTAAGCTTTATACCAAGGTAAAGACTTATAAGTCAGCTGATTATGCCAAGATGAAAAGGGGATTCTATTTTTATGAATTCCATTCCAGTAAGGTATCTGCAATTCATACGACGATAGATGGTGCGTAGCGTTCAGCTGATAGAAATCTCTCATATCCCATTTATCTGGAGTACCTTTGCTGTACGCGTTCAAAGATAAAATTTCCTTGAACTCGGCTTCAATTTCCGTACAAATCCGCATCAAGAGATCTCGTAGCCTAAATGAGTATGCGGCATTGTTTGCGTCTGCCGGTTCGATGTAATCAAGAGTGGTTCTCAAGTCATTGTATAGGATTTCAACTGATCTCAAGTGTTGCCCGGGATTTTCAACATATCGGGGATCATAGATATAGAGATTTGATTTACCTTCTCTCCCTAAATTGGGCCGCCAACATCGAAAATAGGGTTTCGCCAAAGGCATAGTTGCCTCCTTAAAGAGTGAGTCATTGCGATACATTTATTAATATTCACCATGATGCCTAACTTGAGAGGTAGTGAGAATCGAAATAACTCGATTAACTATAAGCCAAGAAATCCCAACTGTAAATGTTTGAGCAATAAAAGTATCGATTCGAAGTCCAAACAAGATTTATCTCTCAAATCTATCCATCCCTTTCCATTCGTGTTATAAAAAATCATGCCCGACGAAAAGAGAAAACCCATCATACATGTGTCATTCCAGCCAGGCGACATTTCAAGCGCATACGCGTGGCCTTGTACTGTCGTGTGAGCACACAAATGGAGCGACAGTTGCAAAGCCTCTCGGCCCAGATGGACTTCGAGAAAGAGGACATTCTGGATAATCCCGCTTGGGAATATGTCGGTACCTATATCGATATCAAGTCAGGTCGCACCATCAGCTCCCGTCCTGGCTTCCAGAGCCTGCTGGCCGACTGTGAGGCGGGGAAGATTGACATGATCTATACCAAGTCCATCAGCCGGTTTGGACGCAACTGTGTGGATTTTCTGGTGACGCTTCGGAGGCTCAAGGAACTGAAGGTGGATGTGTTTTTCTACAACGAGCAGATCCACCTCCTCAGCCAGGCAGGGGAGTTGCTGCTGACACTCCACGCGGGTATAGCCCACGCCGAGAGTGAGAACATCAAATGGGGTCTTCGAAGAAGTACCATGGATCCTGACTCCCCGGCATTCTCTCGTAGGTGCTATGGCTATGATCGTAATGAGGAGGAAGGCCTCATCCTCAACATTGCTGAAGCCAGAATAGTCTTGATGATCTTTGATTGGTATGAGCAAGGCTGGAGCATCGTGAGGATCAAGAAGGAACTGGAATCCTTGAAGGTTCCTACACCAACGGGCAAGAAGAAATGGCCGGTGAAGACGATCGAGAACATCCTCACCAATGAGAAGTATACCGGCACCTCCGTCTATGGAGAAACAGAGTCTGCAGATTTCCCTTCCACCAAGAGAACGGTTCGCGACCCGTTCGAGGTCCACCGATCACTCAACCATCACCTCCCAATCATCCATGAGCGCCGCTTCAAACGTGTTCAGAAACTGAAGGCGAAGGGCTCCAACATCAAGATTGATGAGCACGGAAACAAGGTCCGTAAGAGCACCCACTACAGCTCAAAGAAGGCTGTGAAAAAAGCAAACAAAACCCCTGAACCCCAAAACTAAATGGCATATTAATCAACGGTATTGTTGAAAATACGGGTGTGCGTGCGTGGGATAAAAATTGACGAAATTGAGTAGTCTAAAATATCAATAAATGATGAAAAACTGGTAAAATTCCAGAAAAATAAGTGTTTACATAACAAACACTTGCAAAGGGTAATCTTGTATCATGGGCTGGTTGTCATTGACGATTTAAATTATAATTCTATAAAATATATCGATAAAGACACATATGGCTATAGTTTCGGTAGTAGAGGTTTCATGTACTATCAAGATTATAAACTGATGCAAATCCTTTCTCTGCTAAATACCTAATCATATGAAGTAGGGGTATCTTTGATTCGTGATTATTACCTATGATCATGCTACAAAAAATAAGGAACAGTCGCACAATTAGATTATTCCTTGTGTCCCAATCCGAAGGTTTCAAATTATACATTAGCTCTGGTTCTACAAGCTTTCGCAGCTGATAAATGTCAGAGTACGCACTCTCCAACATTGAGAAAACCTCAAAATGCCGCATTCTAGAGGGGTTTTGGCCCTTTTTGCCCTATTATTATTGTATCAAATGTGAGGTCAAGACATCCCTCTATACGTTGCTAGAAAGACAATAAGGTTGTTGCATGAAGAATCTTTATAGGGTTACACGATTCAATTATTGCTAGTTTATTTCAGTTCAGAATGATTTTAATATCTATCAGCATTTCTAAGGAAATGGAATGCCTATAACATTTGATTGTCACTGACTCCTAGCATGGCCAAAAATTCACTCAGAGTGAGCCTTTTTTCTATCTACTAGAAACCTTCTAAAGGTTATGAGCTGCTATAACCTTTTTGATACTTTCCTTCCATTCAATCATTGGATTGGTCCGATATTTTTTCCACATCGCTATGATTTTCTCATCAGATTGTGCTTCTATCAACGCTCTTACGTGTTCAAGAGCATTAGTTGATGCAGAATTCATTTTTACGCGTCTATCTGGAAAATTCATCTTTCCTATCCATATTGAGCCAGTCACATATGGACGAAGTGCATCATATAGGGCATCTGGAGTCTCATCCAGCAAGGGTTCTGCAGAAATGGTAGTTGAATATCCTTGATCAAAGGTATATCTCAGCGACCTGAGCCTATCCTTGAAATCTGGTGCACCTGGTTCCCATAGTTTCAGAATTTCATCGGAGACAGAGCCAATGGTAAATCTCATCTGTATAGCTGATTTGAAACTTTCAAATTCATCGACCAATCGCTTCACACAGGAAAAGTTTGGTTTGGTTACTACGAGTAACTCATTTCCATTTTCAAGCAACCTTCCAATTACTTCTAACGTGAAATCGATATTTCCAAGTGTTATATCATGTGAGGACGGAATCATAATCCTCCCGTCACGCTTCCTGAACGACTTACCCTGCATGGATACAGGTTCCTCATTTTTCCAAGTATCGGGGGTTTTCCTTTTAAAACGAATTGCCATTTCCTTAGCATAACAATATGAGCAATCATTGGAACAACCATTCATGAAATTGAAATTATACGGAGCCCATTCCTTTGTACCGAATAGGATCTCATCTTTGTTCATACATTTTCCCTTCTCAAATCTATTAGAGTATATCCTTTTTGTATTTAAAACAGAACACCTTGTCCATTTTCTCTTTCGACTGCAGTCTTTTTAGAGGCAGACTTCCAAAATCTTTCACCAAGTGCATTTGTAGACAAGAAAAGCAACTTGTAATACCATTTTATTTGCTTCCTCTGAATATAATTATACCCTCGTTTAGTAAAGGATTGAAGAAAAATATTCTCAAAAGCATTGCTCAACATTTCAAAGTTTCCTGTCCTGGCAAGCTCAACGTTATTTTCATCCTTAAAGAAATCTGTCGTCTCGAGTACTTTGCTATATTTCTTTTGACTTGGGTAATCAGGGTCTCCAAATGCAATCTTTATATTTCTCTTAAGATCTGTCCCATCTGCAAAATTGATGATAAAATCGGTTCTTTTTCCGAACCCCATCATTGCAAGGTATAGTTCAAAAGGTACACTCATATCCGTAGGATCTACAAACACAACATTCAATCCCTTCATATGGTTGGGAATATGAGTATTTAGAACTTCAAGTATACTTGCTGGATTAGTATAATCCCCCACTTCAACAACTGTCTTATCCTTAACTTCCTGTGGAATATCATTATTGGACGCTATTCGATGTTTAAGACTTTCTATTGTTAAGGGATTCAGGTCAAAAAAGAACAGTTTGGTGAAATATTTAGCACCCTCGGTCTGTAATGAGGCTAATGCAGTACCAATAAATTCTTTACCGAATTTATAATCGATACAAAGCCCAGGTCCAGAGCATATTTCAATATAATAGTAATTGCGCCAAGAATTCTTCAGAGCTACTCCCGTGATATCCACATAAGTTGATATGAATACTACCTTATCAGCTCCCCAATCCCCGACACAACGCGCTCTTAGATTATCCGAAGGTTTCACTATTCTACAAAAACCATCAGAATCCAGGAGTCTTTTACGTTCTTCAGGGCTTTTACATCGCTGGCAATTCTTCGCATCTCTTCTATGTAAATCAAGACTATTTAGCATTGTACGCACTACCTTTTTTTTCTAGCAGAATAAAATTTCCTCGTCTTTTCTCTACTAGTAGCCCTATACTGTATCTTCAGGTTGGGATCGAGTTCTTCAATCAGTGCAACATCTTCAATGGACCTGACCTCAGTTACTCCCGTTGCAGAAGGATGGCTTGAATAAATCATACCATTTACACATTGTGCTACTTTAAATCCATTCACTCTTCGTCTCCTTCGGCCAATCCAGCCAGAATTCCATACGGCAGATAAGTACGCAGCATTCACATCTCTGATGGTTTCTTGTTCATTTCCAGTAAGGTCAAAATTGGTGTATCTATGAGTTAGTTTCAACATTTCTCGGGATAGATCGCTAGCTGCTCTAAAATAATTTTGGTAGGGGTTAATCACTGTTATTATTATCCATTGAGAAAGAGCAAATACACCGACTCCAGCTATCACAGTAATGAAAGCTTGAGATAGTATCACTTTCTGTACAATTTCCTTGAGGGATAAAATCATAATATTTCTCCAGTAGGCATCGTTAGTACTATTCTAAAGCTAAAAGTGTTAGAAATAAAGAATTACTTGATTTGGTAATGAAAATAGCAATACCAAAGAACTCTCCAATGTCCCCAATATGAGGGTTACATAGCCGATAATCCGCTCTGAGATTGGTATTTTCACCAGCAGAACCACAAAGTTGAAAAGAATTCTCAACTCAATGGTTTTTCCTTTACAATCTTCGCTTTTTCTATGAGAGTCACACGACTGTCATGTACTTTAAAAGTGACATGAATCTCTCCATGATTGATCGATTCCAACTCTTGGAATATCTAGAGCATCACATCTTCCAGATATTTGATTTTCATTTTTTACATCTCCTTGTGGACTACTCGAGCAAGTTCTCATCATGCTTTTGTATGAATCTCGTGTTCACAATGTATGTATTTAAGCATTGGTCATTTGAGTACTTGTCTGCATGATATACTGAATTGATCCTAGACAGGATGGTTTGGAACGTAAGACTTTTATTTCCATTATCCCCGGAAAGGGGACGATGTAGAATGATCTGCCGGTTAGTGTGTTAGGGGGATAATATGAGAAAACAATCGGAATTCTATGACCGCGAAACCTTATATGAGCAAGTATGGTCTGAGCCAGTATACAAGGTTGCCCAGCAGTATGGTATTTCCAATGTGGCGATCGCCAAAGTCTGCAGGAAATTGCACATACCCGTACCTGGAGTAGGGTATTGGAACAAGGTTGCCAGTGGCCAGAAATTGGATAAAGAACCGTTGCCAGTTTATGAAGATTGTCCGAAGGTTCGAAGGGTGTACAGCAGTCCAGAAGTTCTTGAATCCAAGGAAGTCGAACACTTGGTTCCAGAAGCATTCGCTTTAGAGGAACAGTTGATTCAACAAGAAGCACTACCCGAAAGGAAAATCGTATGTAATCCCAATGTCAAGCTCACCAACCAATATGTCTTGAACACCGCATTGAATTTGAAAGAATCAAAAAAGCGCTTGAAAACTTATTATGGTTACGGAAGATGTAATTCGAGTGACGACAATGCCTTTGACGTCAGTATCGGACCAGATAATATCTCTCGAGCTTTGGCGATCCTTCAGACGCTTTGTGATGAGTTTGAAAAGCGCAACTATTCTATTGGCCCAAAACCCAAAAAACCCAGCAAGGAAGATTATGCCTATGGATATCCGCGACGAGAAACAAATCCCATCTATGTGAAGGTACTTGATGTCTA
>JBFWMP010000155.1:0-6533 GCA_050251575.1 Clostridia bacterium | reverse complement strand
TTATGGCTCAAGCGGTGGTCCTGATTTCCTGAAAAGCTTGTTGACACAAACCAAGTAAATAATCTATAGTTGGTCCTGCGCCCAGATGGCGGAATTGGTAGACGCACTAGGTTCAGGTCCTAGCGGTCGATAAGACTGTGCAAGTTCAAATCTTGTTCTGGGCAGAATGGCAAACCTTTTACTACAATGAAATTGTAAGGGGTTTGCCTTTTTTTTTGCCAAAATTCTCCTTGCAATTTATCGCCCCGATTTGGGTACTGTACTCAGTTGTGTACTCAATAAGATGGAGTTTGAAAAGGTATGCGAGCAAGAGAACCATTTACATTGACGAAAAGAAACACCGGCAAGAAAACTGTCTATTACTATTTTGCCTACGATAAGACCGGTCGTCGGAGAAAGTTCTCAACGGGGTGCACCACCAAGACCCAGGCAATGGCATACACCTTGGAACTCTACCGCACAAATTCGTTGATTCCTGAAAAAAAAGAAGCCAAGCCGATACTCACCTTTGGAGAATACGCCGATGGATGGTGGACTCCGGATTGTGAATACGTCAAGGCTGAGAAGCTCAGAGGGAGACAGCTCTCTGGACAATACATTACAACCAATAGGCAACTATTGAATAGGTATATCCTCCCTACTTTCAAGAGTACTAACATGGTAGATATCACACCTTCAAGAATCGAGACATGGCAGCGATATCTCATCGAAAAGAAGAAACTCTCACCCAAGTATGCAAACAACATCCTTTCAATTTTTTCAGTTATCCTCGATGAAGCCAGGAGACAAGGACACATTTCTAAAAACCCGGCTAGAGAAGTCAGGACTCTTGCAAACAACAGTAAAGAACGAGGAATCCTTTCTTTCGATGAAGCTCGAGAACTTCTTACCAATCTTTCATATTGGGACAATCCGATAGCTTATACTGCTTCTCTATTGGCGGCATGTACAGGCATGAGATTAGGTGAAATTCGCGCTCTACGCCCTTCGGACTTGCGAGATGGGTACATTCATGTCGAGCATAGTGTAGACCTCTACGGAGCCCTCAAAACCACAAAGACAAGCGATAAGAGAGATTTGCCTATACCAGAAAGTTTAATGGAAACGTTGAAGAAATTATCAAAACTCTCAGGCAAGTGTGATCGAATTTTCTCTGTTGCAGATGTTCCTATGGCATCGAAAACCATTAGGTTCTGCCTTTACAGGGCATTGTCCAGAATGGGGATAGAAGAAGCTGAACGAGTAAAAAGGAATATTACTTTCCATTCCTGGAGACACTTCCTCAATTCACAGCTTCTTTCAAATGGTGTCAACGAGATAAAGACCAGGAAAATTACCGGCCACTCTACTGAAGAGATGACGAAGCGTTATGCGCACTTCTTGGTGAATGACTTTGCGGATGTATTAAAGATAACAGAAGGAATTGTAGAAAAAGTAAAGAATAATTAGAGTTTCGGTACTTACTCATTCGTACAATTCCAAATACCGTAATATATGTTAAATATATATATAAATTTATAATAAGGGCAGAAACAAAAACCAACAGGAAAGCCTTAGGCGAAAATTGCTGTTAAAATCCAAATGAACTAGTAAGGTTTATCGTTGAACAGGTAGTCCTCCAAATCAGATGTAAAAATAGATAACAACCTCTGTTTTGAGAGCGTCCCTGCCCGCATAGTAAAAGAATCCAAGAAATCAATCTTGTCTTGTTGCCCTTCACTATCGATTGAAAGTCGTACCTTCTTAATTTTGGCTCCCGGTTTCTCCCCTTTAAATTGAGAAACATATTTCATAACATCTTCATCTCCTGCAATACTAACCTTACCTATACTATAAGGAGAGAGAGGGATACCAATGATATCAATACTTAGAAGCACTACCTCGCTTCTGCTCAATTGAAGTCTCTTCACAAATTCCAACAGATCGAGGCGTAGCTCTTCAATTGAAATTTGAAATTCAAGAGTTGCTCCTAGTACTGTAAAGAAATGCTTTAAACTTCGACCAGGATTAATTAAAATCAATAATTTCCTTTTTGAATCAAGAATAAATTCAGTTTTCTCAATGACAATATAAAAAGTATCAATCTCCTTCCCTAAAGGATCAAGGATTTTCTCTGCATGAGTTATAGTATTATAGAAAGTTCCCCAAATCTGTTGATTATAGTTACTTTCCAGCGAAAACCCCTCATAAGTCCTCTCATTATAATATGCTTTTTGTAGACAATTGAATATTTCATCATGACCAATCGTTGTTTGGAATCGTAAAAACTTTAGTGTTGTCATATCGAGTCCTCGCTTGTATTTATCAATTCATCATATATTCTAAATGAAGAAGATTCAATTTTTTTCTCAACATCTCTTTTTGTTTCTAAATCCATATCACGTAACGATGCTGTATAGATATCGAAGTCCTCATCCTTTGGATTATATTGCCCCATGATATGGAATTTGTAGCCATTGCACTCCAGCGGCTCACCCAACTCAGCTTCCATTACAACACGAATATGTGAGGAATCCAATGATTCCCCGACCCACCTAATCTTCGAGATATAATAACCGACATTTAGAAAGTCCGTACACTCCCTTGAGGTCAGCAATCCCCCACCAACAAAGGAAGCTTTGAGGATTAACCCCCCTGAATCAGAGACAATTTCATCCGATACATTCTCATCAGTATCATCTTGGGAAATCTGTATCTCATCATCTTTGGGTCTATGTAATCTGATGCTAGAAACATCTTTGAGTTTGAATCCTTCAATATTTGTAACCAAAGACTCGAAGAATTCAGAAATCTTTGACTTGTCTGAGATATTTGTAAAATCTATTTCATGTTTTTTTAGTTTTGGGATATCAAGTTTTGTTTCCAGAATCTTTATCAATGCGTTTACTCTGGAATTGATTTTTGGATTTGCTGTATATCTGATTCTTACTCCATCACTAGTTTTGTCAATCTCAATCACTGCTTCTTTGGTTGTTTTTTGGATCAATTTGGTTTTTGAGTGATCAATTTCTTCATACTCAATATTTATTTGGACAGATTCTTGAATGTTTGTTTGAGTAGTTGTAGAATATTTTTCTTGCGGAGATGTTCCAAATTGTGCAGATAAATCATTTGATATTTTTGACAAATCAATATCTGAACTGGAACACGGAACCGCGACTGAACTAATTTTCTCATTTCTACTCACTTTCGCGACTTGTTTGGATATATCTTTGAACTGTTTGTAATTGTAATTAAGAGTTGAAGCAAAATCGATTATCTCTTGTCGAGAATCAGCCTTTGAAATCAAGATTCCCCTGGAAAGCATGAGATCGTACAAATAATTCATGTTCATCTTTCGCTCATTGCAAGACATAACATCTAATATATCCCGATCGCTAGGGAAAAAAACTGAGTACGTATTAATCATTTACCTTACCTCCATACCGATTTCACCAGCATCAAAGCTTGCAATATATCTAGTTACTGATTTAAACGTAATTTTCTCAACACGAGAGGAAGTAGCGTCTCCAAGATGATATCTGGAACAATATTCTTGCTTGGCTTTTTGAAAATTTGTAGCACAGTTTCTGGCTGTTTCTACTCCACGGATCTGGACATCATACTCGTCCGCAATTAATTGATACTTAAATAAATAGTCTATTAAATAGACAAATTCCTCTGATGTAGAACCTTCATTCCGGTAATATATGTAAAAATTAATCTTTCCAGACTCTGGCTTTGGTTTTGTTTGGATGATAATCCAAGGACCTGAAAGCATTTCTATGGTTGCTGACTTTTTCCAAGTACTACCAATTTTTTTTCTTCCATCAAGATCTGGGTAATGAAATGAGTAGTCTTTGTCTTGAGGAAGTTTTCCATCTGCAATTAATTTCATAATGTCAGTCGATATCGTGTAAAGTTGTACTACATCTTGTGGAGAAAAAATGAATAACTTTACACCTTTTGGTACAATAATCTTTTCTCTGATGGTTCTAACTCTTTCAAAGAAATCCTTATCGTATGAACAATCATGGTTATAAATAAAAAGAAGGCCGTATACATTTCGAGAATATTGATCATTAATATTATATAATTCATTCCATCCAGGACTTATATTTGCACATTTTGTCGTCACTCCAAGACTATTCAATACATTTTCAAATTGGGTGTTAATTATAGTTGAACACTTATAGCTTTTAAGATCACAATTAATATAAGTCCTAAAGTTAGAATAAGGTTCTAAATAACAGAATACAATATCTGAAGGATGAGTTTTCCGCTTATGATGATCCTTGTCTACACAGTTCCAATTTTGGTTTCTAGAACCACATTCAGTCCACCCAAAATATGGGAAAATCTCATTTGCCATTATTTCCGCTGCTCTCGCAATTGATTCAGTTTCAGCCATATACTAATACTCCTCTGCTAAGTTTTTATAGGGTGATACAAGCTACAATTAATATTTCCTTATAATAAATGCATTAATAAAATATTTTTCTATCTTGTGTATAAATTTGAATATTCATAGAAATAAAAACCATAACAATAATGGCATACAATATTTTAACAATTGCATTCAGGAAGATCCCCCAGGTTATCCTTTTCTTCTTTATTTCCATCCGCTCTAAGAAAATCTTCTCCTTTAAAAGGGAATATGTTAACTATAGACCCACTACGCCAACCCCCGCTGGGATTGTGAACTACGTGATGTTCATTTCTTCCCATTTTAAAACACCTCAACGAATTAAATATATTCATAAGAATACAACACTATTCATACACAATCAATTAAATTCACAATTAGCTACTATTTTCATTGTGGGAAGACATATTCAGCTATATACTAATTAAAAGGAGTTTTTAAATGCCTTCGAATTCAAGGAAACCATGGACACATGCAGAAGAACAAAAATTAAGAGAGTTAGCTAGAGGGAATACCCCAACACGGATAATTGCTTTAAAACTTGGCAGATCAGAATCTGCAATTTATGCAAAAGCTGCAGAGCTTGGGATCTCTCTTAAACCAACAAATCGATCACCGTATGGGACGAGAAGCTAAATTTTTGGAATCTAAAGCTGCTAAAAAACTATTCTATCTCATATTTAGTCTTTTAGTTCTTGTTTCATGCCAAGTACACACATCACAAACTACGGACACTGTGCCTCCTGTGATTTTACAAAACCAGAAAGAACAACTTCCTCAGAAAGTAGAAACAGCGCAACCCTTAGAGGGTGTATCAGCATCTTTTCTACCCAGTAAAACATTGACAGTTTCCCAAGAAATGCAACAAGTAGATATATATGCTCCAGTACAATCAAGTGATAATTTAGTAACGATTACCAATAACCAATCAATTCCATCAATTCCACCATATATTGATATATCAGAGCAAGCTCCGGTTATCTCGAATTTAGAAAATACCCTTTTCCTACAAATCAAGAAAAATCCAGTTTTTGATGACTCTATTGAAGGACTGGTGGCTGAAAAGCAAAAGATACATGCAACATATAGTTGGTACTGGCTTATAGGTAAAACCAAACAAGTAAACGGATATTGGAATTACTCTTCTCCACAGGAAAAGCAAAAATCATCAATACTGAAAAGTGTTTCTACTCATAGTTATACATATTCACAGGCTGAAAATGGTGATTATTATAACAGAGACAATGATGGTGATGGCCGGGTAGAATCAGTCTTCGTGAAAGGTTATTACAGAAAAAATGGGACGTATGTCCGAAGTCATTACAGAGCTGCCCCTAGATAATTAAGAATAATATTGGGAGAACACGTATGAATTGTACAGCACTGGAAAATATTGGTGTCGTTGTCTCTACCCTATCAATTCTATTTACTGCAATTATTGCATTTTTAGGTTTACGGTCTTGGAAACAAGAAATGAAGGGGCGTGCTGACTTTGAAGTAGCAAGACAAATCATGCGTAGCACATACCGGATTACAAGAGAATTAAATGCCAGCAGATCTCCATTACAAACTTTAAGCTTTCCTCGAGATAAGGAAATTAATCCAAAAGACGCAAATTTATATGCCGAGCAGGAATTATATAATAAGCTTATGCATCCGATATCTGAAGCTTATATTGAGTTTGAATCTTCTTCATTGGATGCTCAAGTTCTCTGGGGAGAAGAATTCTTGGAGTTGGCTCGAAACCTTAAGAAATGTGTATTTGATTTCCAATTAGCTTTAGAAGAAAACCTGGAAAATATTAAGTATGATGGAGAAATATTTTTAGGCAATCAGAAATTGAGAAAAGAAAATATGAATATCCGATTTAACACATCGGAGAAAAATCCATTCACTATCAAAATTGATAAATCTGTCAAAGCAATAGAATTATTTATTAAGCCAAAACTTAAGACCAAATTTTGATCAACATATAAATGCTAAACATATTGAATCTCTTATACTCAAATTCCCGTCTCAGTTATAACTAGGATTTGAATAATTCTTTTAAATAGTTGCAGATAATGGCAGAAAGTACGTGACAAAAGCATCAAACATAGATATAATTGTATCTATGAGAGATGCCAAT
>JBFWMP010000154.1:0-6549 GCA_050251575.1 Clostridia bacterium | reverse complement strand
TCACGGTAATCGCATGAAGCAAATTTTTTACAAAACAGAAATAGAACAACAATAATAATAACATCTATGAAAAGAACTGGAACCACCTAATATTATGGGTTAGTTCCAGTTTTTGTTTTGCATAATTATACTAATTAATATAAAATAAGTGTAAATATAACATAATTGGGGTTAAATATAAGATGATGAGTGAAAGAAGCTGTTTTACTGAATATTGTGAGAATATTGAAGACTATAGACAAGAGGGAAAGGTACGACATCCACTTAGAGAGATAATATTTATTGCTGTTGCCGGCACTATTGCTAATGCAGATAGTTGGCCACAAGTTGAAACCTTTGCTGAAACCCATGAAGAGTGGCTTAGAAAATTTCTGGAGTTACCCTATGGCATTCCATCGCATGACACTTATGAAAGAGTATTTGACAGAATAGATCCAATCCAATTTTCCAAAGCATTTACTGAATGGACAAATGATATAGCAGATAGATCGGGTCAGGCGATTGTTGCAGTTGATGGTAAAACAGTCAGAGGTTCTTTTGATAATCAGAAAGATAAGTCTGCCATTCATATAGTTAATGCATGGATTAGTAGTAATAGCATTATTCTTGGACAGCTTAAGACGAGTGATAAAAGCAATGAGATTACGGCAATCCCAGAGTTGCTTGATATGTTGTTTTTAAAGGGTTGCATCATTACGATAGATGCTATGGGCTGTCAAAAGAGCATTGCAGAAAAAATAGTTGAGAAAAAAGCCGATTATGTTATAGCCCTTAAAGGGAACCAACCGACACTGCATGAGAACGTGGTAGAGTGGTTTGATGATGCAAAAAGCAGTCACTTCAAAGGATTTGAATTAGATCAATGCAGAACCATTGACAAAGGACATGGTAGGATCGAAAAAAGAACCTACTATATTACTGATGATATAGACTGGTTATACTGCAAGGATGACTGGGAAGGTTTGAAAAGCATAGGAATGGCGGTACGTGAATGCAGTGTGAATGATCAAGTTACCATTGAAAAACGGTATTTTATATGTAGTATCAAAGCAGATGCAAAACTGTTTGCCAAAGCTGTACGGAGCCACTGGGGAATTGAAAGTACCCACTGGCTTTTAGATGTTGTTTTAAAAGAGGATGCTTCAAGAGAGCGTAAGAACAATGGCCCTGAGAATAAATCACTGTTAAACAAAGTAGTACTAAACAAACTAAAACAGCACAAGAGTAAAAAGAAGTTAAGTAATCCTACTAAAAGATACAAAGCTTCTATGGATACAAAATATCTTGAGGAAATCATGTTTTCCAAGGGATGTGAATAACTACAAATATTAGTTTTAATAATTGTTATACAACACCGTTATAGTTGAAAATGTAATACATTACGGGGCACATCCTTAACAGGACTGCCTGGTTTTGTGCTGTATTTTAAAACTTTAATAGGATGTATAACGCTTCCGGAGCGAGTCTTATTACCATTCTTAGTGATTCCGGGGGTCCCGCAAGACATAGTTCACATCTCATATTTATACGCCAACAGTGGCTTTTTAAAAAAATTACTATGTAATTTCTACGGAGAGAAAACTTTCATGCGTAAACCGTGAGTCTAGAGTGTTTTTTTATTGACATTTATTTGGAATAGAAATATAATGTTAATGCAAATGCAAATGCAAATGCAAATAATTTGCAAATAGGATGGAGGGATAGTTTTGGATAGAAGGATAGCAAAACTTCTAATATCTCAGAAATGCAAACTTACAAAGCAGAGAAAGGCCATATTAGAAATACTTTCACAAAATAAAAAATGCCTTACGGCAGAGGAAATATTCATGGAAGTAAAAAAAATAAATCCGACAACATGTTTGACTACAGTATACAGGACAATAGAGTTGCTATCTTCTAAAAATATGTTAAGAAAGATAGATTTTGGGGATAATAAATATAGATATGAAATAAATACCAATTCTCACAGGCATCATATTATTTGCGTAGGATGCAAAAAGATGATAGAAATAGAAGGATGTCCGGTATCAGATTTTGAGAAGAATGTCAGAAATCAAACTCAGTTTAAAATCACTGGGCATAGATTGGAGATGTATGGATACTGTCCACAGTGCCAGTAGATAATATCAGAACAAGAAAATACGCGTACATGGATGACTATATGGAGGTGTTTTTTGGTGAGCCATTTGCATTTAGTAGATGGAATTATTGCACCATTATGGTGGATTGCGGGGTATGTAGCGACTTTGGGAATCGTAGGAATTGCCGCAACAAGAGTAAAAAAAGAAGACTTATCTAAAAAGGTACCGTTTATTGGCGTGATAAGCGCATTGATGCTTATTACGATGTCAGTACCGGTTGGATTTTTACCGTTTCATCTTAATTTAACTGTATTAGCAGGAATTCTTGCGGGACCATGGTTAGGATTTATCGCAGTGTTTATTGTAAATCTCATTCTTGCAATCATTGGTCATGGTGGCATTACAGTTGTAGGGCTGAATACGCTGATTATAGGTACGGAAGTTCTTTTGGGTTATGCTTTATTTAAGATAGTAAAGAAATATATGAAGCCGGTAGCAGCAGTATCAATAACGGTTATTATCACACTGTTGATTTCAACGGGTTTGATGGTGGGTGTCGTATCAGCAGCAAATGCGGGATTAGCATATGCACTTCCCCATAGTGATCATGGGAATATACAAGAGCATGCTGATGAATATGAGGCCGTTGAAGAAGATCATGTAGACCTGCACCATGATGATGAAGACTTTGAAGATATATTATCGGAAGTGCGTATTTTTGCACTATCAGGATGGGGTGCGATAGGAGTTATATTGCTGTTAGGTATTGCGCTTGAAGCGTTTATTACTTCTTTAATTATTGCATTTTTCATGAAAGTCCGCCCGGAAATGATAATGCACACTGAGCATGGGACCATTCAAAATTAGTGTTGGAGGATAGCATGGACATAGCCTATATTGATCAATTATCTAATAATGGAGAAGGATACCTGCATAAATCATCGGTCCTCTCTAAAGTTCTGCTAACTATTAGTATGATAGTATCCATCATAGTATCGGATAATTTATTAAAGCTTATATCTATATTGATGTTACTTATCTTATTAAATATAGTCAATAAGCTTCCGCTGTGGCGAATTTTGCACTTTGCGCTATATCCGGTTTTCTTCAGTTTAGTATTTGGGTTCACAAGATTTGTGTATTCTGTGGAAGCAGGATTTATAGTGATATTAAAAGCGGTAGATGCAGCAATGACAATGCTTCTTTTAGTCACTACGACTCCGTATACGGAAGTATTTGCGTTTTTCCGCTTGCTTTTGCCTGGTATTGTCGTAGATGGAATGTTTTTTACTTATAGAATATTTTTTATTCTTTTAGAAAAAATTCAGAGATCTCTAACCATTATTAAACTCCGAGGAGGACTTAGACCTTATAATATCATATTTAATATAAAAAATTTAGCTGGTGTTATAGGGGTATTATTCATAAATGCTTTTGATATGTCTGAGAGAATGTATAATATATATTCATTAAGAGGCTATGAGGGAAAAATAATTTCAGATAATAAATGGTTTAAGTTTAAGAGATTAGATTATATTCCTATCGGGATAAGCGTGATCATAATAGCAATGGTGGTGTTTTTTTGAGTGAAATTGTAAGAGTAAAGTGCATCAAGCACATTTATCCGGACAAAACAGAGGTTAGTATTTGTGGGTTGGATTTTGTAGTACGTAAAGGAGACCGGGTTGTCATATTAGGACCAAATGGGACCGGAAAGACAACGCTGTTATCTCATATTCTCGGGCTGCTCAAGCCGGTAGACGGAGAAATTAAGGTTTTTGGCGTAAGTCCATTTAAGGAATTTAAGCAAATACGAAAGAAAATAGGTGTAGTATTTCAAAACGTAGATGAGCAAATCATTGGACCGACGGTTTATGATGATATTGCTTTTTCATTAAAAAATGAAGGAATAAGAAAAGAAGCAGCAGCTTTAAAGGTGCAAGAAATTGCTGATGTTCTTGGAATTAGTGATATATTAGATAAAATTCCTCATTATTTAAGCGGAGGCCAAAAGAAGAAAGTTGCATTAGCAGGGGCGATGACCATGACACCCGAGCTTTTAATAATGGACGAGCCTTTTGATGGATTAGATCCAAAGTCAAAAAGAGAAATGATTGAGCTTATAAATAACCTTAATAGGGATATGGGGGTTACTACCATTATTACTACCCATGATATCAATATTGTCCCTCATATTGCAGATACAATTTATATTCTTAATAAAGGCAACATTGTGAGTACGGGAACACCTCAAGAGATATTTAAACAAGTGGAATTGCTCGAAGAAGCAAACCTTGAACCGCCAATATTAACGCAATTATTTAATAATTTAAAGGAAAAAGGTATAGATATCAATATACCCATCAATATTGATCAGGCTGAAAAGGAAATATGTAAACTTCTGAAAATGTAGAATAAGTTATATAAATAAAAGAAAAAATTTTTATAAGTATTTCGTCTACTCAATATTTATATATGAGTTATTAAATTGTTTAAGAGTAACAGATCATGGTATATATACAAATATAAAAAATTAAACACGGGGGTTATAAAAAATGAAATCTTTAAAAGGAACCAAAACAGCAGAAAATTTATTAAAATCCTTTGCAGGAGAATCACAGGCACGTAATCGATACACTTATTATGCTTCGGTAGCGGATAAAGAAGGCTATAAGCAAATTAAAAGTATTTTTATTGAAACTGCGGATAATGAAAAGGAGCATGCAAAAAGGTTCTATAAATTTTTATTAGAAGGGCTAGCAGAAGAACTGCCGGCAATGATTGAAATTACAGCATCATATCCTGTAGCACAAGGAACTACCCTTGATAACTTAAAAGCAGCAGCTGAAGGCGAGAATGAAGAATGGACCGATTTGTATCCTGCTTTTGCAGATGTGGCAGATGAAGAAGGATTTCCAGAGATCGCGTCAGCATACAGATTTATCGCTTCAGCAGAAAAAAGGCATGAAACAAGATATAAAAAGCTGGCAGAGAATATTGAGAATGATAAAGTATTCAAAAAGGACGAAAAAATTCTTTGGAAATGCGGGAATTGCGGATACGTTCATGAAGGAACAAGCGCACCGGATAAATGCCCGGCATGCATCCATCCAAAAGCATACTTTGAGGTGTTTGTAGAAACTTATTAATACATTGTATTAAAGTAATAAAAGGATGTAGTGACAATTAGACTGCATCCTTTTTATGTGTTGAGATAAAAAGAAATACAGCTAGCATATAATCTTTTAAATGGGTGGAATGCATAAAAAGCTCACAATATCTCTATACTACCAAATAGAAAGCAAAGTAAAAAATATTAGCGTGGCAGGAGATGTTTTAGATGACCAGAAAGAATATGAAAGGTGTTGTGGGAAAAGGAACAGATTCTATTGAAAAGGGAGGCCCGGTAGGGGTAGGATTGGATTTTAAAAAAGAAAAAGTGACTACATCACAACAAATAGAGGAAGCCATAAAGAAGAAAAAAGGGTAAATCTCAATTGCTAAAACAGCCAAACAGATGTGAAATATAGGGCTGATTCTTCCGTTTTGCTTGTGCTGAGCAAACAGATGAACCAGCCCTTTGCCATAAACATTATTTTAATACGTATACATCTACGTACTTTAATCCCCAATTGCAGGCTTCCTTATAAGTATTAAAATAAACATCAACGGTATCTCCTTTTATACTGGTGCCGGTATCGGCTGCGATGGCAAATCCATAACCTTCAACAAACAACTTTGTTCCATAAGGAATTACTTTGGGGTCAACTGCAATGGTACTATACCCATCAGGATTATATACGGCTTTTCTACCTGAAGCAGTATAAGTTTTACCTACACCTCGTATAGCCCAGTATGCGGTAGCCTTTGCTGTAAACTTTCTGCTGTAAGCTAGCGCTTCGCCGCTTTCTGAAACAGGCTTTACGGGATACGTGCCTTGTGTAATGATTTCATCAACAGGACTTTTAATGACTTTCTCTTCAATCACTTTTCTGGAAATTTCTTTGTCATTTTCATAAACAACATTCATGCTGATCTGTTTCTCGCCCGCCTTACCCTCTTGGACAGTTTTTTTCTTAGTATTTGCCAGGCTGCGATCTTTTTTTACAATGGTATTATATTTTAGAGGCACCGATTCTATAACCGTCTTTTTTTCAACATTAATAATATCAATATGTATACCATCATGTAGTAGGGTTTCCATACCTGGGTTGATCTTATCTGTCGGGTTTAATACGATTCCCTCTGAGGTAAGCATAGATTCAATATCATTCTCTGCAGATTGTACAACGAGTTTTTTGCCATACAAGTCAATTGTAACATTGACAGCACGTTTAATAGTGATTTTATCATGATTCTTTAAGCTTGTATCTAAAGTTGGCTGTGTTTTATCTTTAGGACCTTATTCTATATTTTGCTCATTTAATGCTTCCTCTACCGTACTTCTATTTGTGACAAACTGTATATG
>JBFWMP010000153.1:0-6588 GCA_050251575.1 Clostridia bacterium | reverse complement strand
GCGAAGAATCTTGAGTTTTATGTATAAGATCCTTCACTACGTTCAGGATGACAGCGGGATCATTACACTACGTTCAGGATGACAACCAATGCAACTATGTCGCATTATTTATAAAATGTGTCGTAATTCACCGTCTAAGGATAATGCCATTAGCCGTTGATATAACAAAAAGGACGTGCGATGCACGTCCTTGCAATACTAAACTCGTCGATTAATTTAATGTATTAAAATACTTCATCAATGAAATATATATTCCCCACGCCAACTTTTTTTGATAATTATCCATTTGAAGCAGTTCTTCCTCTTTTTCATTAGATAGAAAACCACATTCAACCACAACTGCGGGAATAGATGCATCCTTTAACAAATAGATATCGCTTGTTGCCGGTTTTGCTTTTCTGTTGTTTCCATTATCAATAAATTCCACCAGCTCTTTTTGTATTACTTCCCCCAGAACCTTGCTTTGCTCGTTATTAGTGGAATAAAAAACCTGCGCTCCGTAGTACTTAGATTGTTCAAATTGATTTAAATGAATGCTGACAAACGCATCCGCTTCGCTTTCTTGCATTATTATTCTTCTATTTCTTAAATCTGAGTTTTTTTTATCACGAATTGTTTTTTTATCAGCATCATGAATAGAATTGTCATCTGCCCTAGTAAGCATGACCACACTCCCGCTTTGTTCCAGTAACGTTTGGAGTTTCTGTGCTATTGCAAGATTAATATCCTTTTCAAGTATACCTGATGTTGCTCCAGAAGCACCTCCATCAGGATATCCATGTCCTGCGTCAACAATGATAGTTCTATTGGCTGTAGGAAGTGCTATTGTGGGGACACTCTCAGTTTGTGCATACAAATTCACAGTCATATATGAAAGTATACATATAAGTGTTATTAGTAAAAGATTTATTCTTCTTACCATTAAGATCATCAGCATACCATCCTTTTAAAAAATAGTCTTATATTAAGAATATTCTATCAGGACTTTCAATATGCCTCCTATCTTTGGCTTTATTACGCCTTTCGGCTATCTTTTACATATACGCTTCCCTGTATGTTTTTCGCTTTCTTCTTAACTTCTGCCGCAATTTCTGAGACTTGAAGAGAACTGAATAAAATCCTACATTCATTTGTTATAATTGCAATTGAAATACTCATAATCGGAAAGTTCATATGATTACCCATACGGTCAGTTGTGACGATATATCCTCTATCCACATCCTCTTTCTGATATAAATATGCAATTTTTTTATCAAAATCCTCTATAATAGCCTGTGCAATAGTTTCAGCACATTTAGGTGTTGTAATAACCACATAATCGTCACCACCGATATGACCGATAAAATCTTTGTTATTACCAAATAGTTTGATAGTATCCAATAATATATCGGCAGTCAACTTAATCGCTGTATCCCCTTTAGCAAAGCCATAAACATCATTATATGCTTTAAAATTATCTAAATCAACATATAACACAGCAAATAACTCCCTCTTAGCAATACGACTATTGATTTCCGATTGAATTTCCACATTTCCCCTTAATCCGGTTAATGGGTTTGCCCATCTGTTTCTATCAATCCTTTTTAGCGTATTTCTTACTCTACTGAGAAGTTCCCTTGGATTAAAAGGTTTTATAATATAATCGTCAGCCCCTAGATCTAATCCTTTTAGCTTATCCTCTTCACTATCCTGTGCTGTGAGCATAATAATAGGCATGAGGTTATTGCTCTCGTCATCTCTTAAAATTTTGCATACTTCAAAACCATTCATGCCTGGCATAATAACGTCAAGAATAACCAGATCCGGCTTTTCTGACCTAACTTTTAGGAGTCCCTCTCCGCCACTGGATGCCCTTATCACTTCATATTCGGCATTCTCTAGGATATCAGATATTAACTTAATCATAAATTCCGTATCATCAATTACCAAAATCTTTTTCTTAAACATTTTAACGCCTCACAGCTTAATAGAAATCATATTTTATTACAAAATCCCATTTTAATATATCACAATTGTCATAGATTGAATAGTATATTAAAAAAATAAAACCAAAAGAATCATCTCTTTGGTTTTATCTGATTTATGGACAATATTTCTATATATTTGCAAACTATAAAGCCGTACTTTTAGCAGCTTTTTGTGCTTCTTTCTTCTCAGTCATAAATGCAATAACCATCATTACAACGGTTAACACAATAAATGCTAAAGAAATAGGTGATGTAAAAATTGGCATTTTACTACCTTCAGAGCGCATGAGTGAACGCCTTAACTTCTCCTCTAAAAGGGTTGCATTTCGATTTTCAATTGAGGATATTTTTTTATAAAAATTCCCATCGTTAGATATGAAACTTTATACATCAGTAAATTTGTCCTGCTTTTAATATTATAATTACATACACTGCCGATACACTTCAACCGGATTATATTAGCAGCGACAGGAAGCCGTCCTATTTATTTCGTTATCTAATAGGATATCTGCCATATTCTTCTCTAACCTTCATCATTGCCTTATAGTTTTCAAATTTCATGCCATTTTCCAGTCCATTTCCACTGGTTAATACAAGGCCCCCTCCCGGGGCTGCATGTCTTATAGCATACTTTGCTTCTTCTTCAACTTCATCTATGCTCCCGTCAATCAGGGTTTCGCAATTAAGACCACCAAAAAAACAAAGCTTTTTGCCATACTTTTCTTTAAGCAGTCTAAAATCCATTCCTATGCTTGGCTGGATTCCATGCCATCCATCAATACCAATGCCCACAAGACTGTCAAGGGCATCCCAAACTCTTCCATCAGTATGCTTAATAAAGTACC
The DNA here is from genome assembly GCA_050251575.1 of Clostridia bacterium. Taxonomy (GTDB): domain Bacteria; phylum Bacillota; class Clostridia; order SK-Y3; family SK-Y3; genus X23. Next base: position 3,776 of record JBFWMP010000153.1, on the reverse strand, counting down.
CACCCTTTTTATGTGCAGCATCAACCTGTTTTTCAATACCCGGCAGAATAAATTCTTTAAATCTTTCAAATCCCATTATAAGTCCTCTGTTATCAGCATAGTCATCTGTAGTCATTATAGCGTCGACGCCAACATCAAAAAATGCATTAATATAGGCTATACTCCTATTCACATAAACTTCAGCTGCCCTTTTTACAAATTCAGGGTCTGTTATCATTCTTATCAATAATTCTTCCATACCTACGGTTTGCTTATATGGAAAGGTTCCATCTAAAGGTAAGCGAGCTATAATAAAATGCGTCTCTTTCAGATTTGTAATGACTTCTCTAATACTATCCATTTCACTATCATCAACTTTAAAGTCTTCATCTATATCCGGTAATTGGGCAATGGTCATATCGGTATTGTACTTTGTGGATATTTCAAAACCTATATCAGGATTGAAATGAAACTCTTTTCCATTTTCATCAATCCATGAAGTTTTACTTGTCATTGTGGGTCTTAAGTATTCCTTTTTTTTGGGAGATACAGGAACCCGCACATAGTCCCATCCGAGAGCCTTTGGCAACTCAGTATGCACCTCTGTACAACTTTTAACTACCTCATCACGCCGTCCATCCCAAAGCGCGTCTAATTCTTCAAATCCTTTGCTGTATAAAATTTCATGTCCTAGTACTTTTTCTATTATGCTGCTGTGTACATGGTTTTCACCCATTGGGACCACGTCAGATTCTTCTAATTTTAGCTGTGCAATAACTCTTTCTCTGGGTAACATTTAAAACCTCCCGTAAATCCTATATAATATTTGTCCAAACTAAGCCTGTTTTTTCATTTATCAACTCGGTCTTGACCTTTTAACTTTTTTGACATTACAGTATGTCGATGTAATTACAATTATAACTAATGCAATATTTATGCCAATTCTGACCTTTCTTGATTGAGAATTTTTTCCATAAGTCTAAAAACCTGTTGACGCAGCGCTTGAAAATAATTTTTATATTTCTGAAAATTTTTCTAAACTGATTTTCATTTTTTAAGTTTATTTCTATATCTTTGTAGAGTTCTTGCGTCTATCCTTTTTTCAGCATGAATGCTAGGGATTCATCTCACTTGGCAAAACTATGTGCAAAGCAGGCGGAAAAATATATACAAGAGCTCCTAAATGATATATAATTGATATGCGTCCAATTATGAACGATATGATGCGCATAAGAACACCTTGCTATAATATGAACAGTTTATGAACAAACTGTGAACAAATAATAAACAATTACTGTTTCTATTTAAAATGGATTAAGAAGCGAGGGATAATTTTGATAAAAATAACTGCCATTGCCCCCTATGAAGAATACGCTAATTTATTTATGGATATATTTGATCAACATAATAAAACTCCATACAAACCTGAATATGAGCAAGAAGACTATGAATTAGAAATCATCCTGTCTCCTAGTATCACTGGTCTGGTAAATAAGAAATTTCAATCAGACGTTATTGTCGCAAGAAGCGGTTTTGTATATTTCTTAAGAAAAAGTGAAGATTTTATCCCGATTGTCGAAGTACCCATAGCAGGCAATGATTTGATTATTGCTCTTCATGAATGCAAAGATCAATTCGATAGTAAGGAAGTCGCAGTAATCGGTTCTGCAAACATGATTTTTGGTGCAGAGCGGTTGTCAGATATTGTAGGAATGAATGTTATTCCCTTCTTATTTCCTGATAGTACTAAAGCAGAATATACTGTAAAAGAAGTTCTAAAAAAAGGTATTTATAGCATTATTGGCGGCGTCAAGTCAACCGAGTATGCAAAAAATTTGGGTGCAAATGCCGTGCTTATTAAATCAGGTCGTGAATCGATATGGCAGGCAATCACCGAGGCCAAAAGAACTGCCTATATCAGTCGCCGTGAACAAGAACGGGCAGAACGTTATAAAACTATTATGGATTATTCTTACGAAGGTGTTATAGCAATTGATAACAATAACTTGATTTCTGTTTTTAATACTGCAGCCCAAAAAATACTACATATAAAAGATCAAAGCCTCAATGGCGAGGTTATTCACAATATTTTACCCAAATCTGAGATTCTAAATATTCTGAATATGGATAAGAAATATTTGAATGAGATTATTGAGTATAATAATATCCAAATATCCGCAAATATGATTCCCATTGTATTAAAGGGCGAGCATGCCGGCAAGGTGCTTACTTTTCAGGACATTACAAAGATTCAGGAAGTTGAAGGTAAGATAAGAAGAAAAATTCACACTCATGGGCATATTGCAAAGTATACTTTTAATGATATCCTGGGAGAGAGCGAAAAAATCAAGGAAGCCTTAGAGACTGCACAGAATTTCAGCACCGTAGATTCAAACATTCTTATATTTGGTGAGACCGGGACAGGAAAAGAACTTTTTGCACAAAGTATTCATAATTATAGTTTTAGAAGCACAGGGCCGTTTGTCGCCGTAAACTGTGCTACTCTTCCTGAAAATCTGTTAGAGAGTGAATTATTCGGCTATGCCGAAGGAGCATTTACCGGTGCATCAAAAGGAGGCAAACCCGGCCTTTTTGAATTAGCACATAAGGGTACCATTTTCCTGGATGAGATCTCAGAAACATCATTAAAGCTGCAAGGTCAATTACTAAGAGTACTCCAAGAAAAGGAGATACGTCGTATCGGGCATGATAGAATTATTCCTGTTGATGTCCGAGTAATAACCGCTTCAAATAAGGATTTAAACTTACTTGTGCACAAAGAATTATTCAGAGAAGATCTATATTATAGACTCAATATATTAAAAATAAACCTGCCCCCATTAAGAGAACGAAAACAAGATATATTGGTTCTGGCAAAGTCATTTATTGCGGAATATTTACTAAAATTAGGAAAAGAAGACATAGAACTTACTAAGAAAATAGAAGAAACACTAATGAACTATGATTGGCCCGGCAATATACGGCAGTTAAGAAACATCTGCGAAAGATTAGTAGTATTAAATAAATTCAATATCATAAAAGAAGATGACATCCAGAAAGCTTTTATTGACTGCAGCTTTAGCGGGAGTCCTCTAATGAATACGCCAATCAATGACATATCCACTATAACTACAGTTAACCGTACACATAATAACCCTAGCTCTTACGTAAATGAAATCAAGCAATTAGAGAAAGTTCGAATAAAAGAAGCACTCGAAAAAAACCTGTATAACAAAGCAAAAACCGCACGGGTACTGGGGATTAACCGGACAACGTTATGGCGTCGCATGAAGGAATTAGGTATCGAAGACTTGACTCTTTCCTCCAACCAATAGTCAATAGTGATAAACATAATAAAGTGGGCAGCCTCTGATCAGGATGCCCACTTAGTAAAATGATATTTTGAAAAACTTCTATTACGAATTAGTTCGCATAAATTATTTAGTAATTATTAGACTGTAATATATTCCGGTCTTATAGGTGTAAAAGTTTCAACATATTCTGAATCCTCTACGGCTAGCGCACCGTGCACTTCTTGAGAATCAAATACGTATGCTCCCCCTGCTTCCACAATGATATTGTTTCCATCCTCCGCCAGTAGTTCTACTTTACCTTTTATCACATAGCCGCCTTGAACAGCAACATGATTATGCAGGGGAATTTGTGCACCTTTTTTCATGCTATAATGGCATATCATCATTTGTTCATTATATACCAACGTAGTCCTGAAAAAACCATCAAACATTTCAACAGCCTTCTCTTCGTTTACACAAGTTATCCTCTTTTTTTGTTCCATT
>JBFWMP010000152.1:2203-6614 GCA_050251575.1 Clostridia bacterium | reverse complement strand
AATTCAAAAAACTCTTGATGCTCAAAAAGGCTTTTGAGTAAGTTTATATACTCAACTATGTATTTGTCTGTTTTCTAAAGGCTAATCTCCCTGCTCTAAGAAAGAATAGAGAATTTTTTCTTAGAGCGGAGGGTATAGTAGTAAGCTTATAAACTATTAAAGGAGGGATAAAATGTCTGCTTTGAAACGCCCATTTCATGATAAAATCGAAGAATATATTATTATTGTTTTTTTCTCATTGATGGTAATTATCACCGCAGTTAATGTGTTTAGTAGATATCTTTTATCTTTTACTTTTTCATGGGCGGAACAGGTTACAAGAATCTTTTTTGTATGGATAACCTTTGCAGGGATTAGCTTGGCTGCAGGTAGAAGCATGCATTTAAGGGTTTCAGCTATCACATTAATATTGCCCAAAAGGTGGGGTTCAAAAGTTCTTTTCATAGGGGATTTTGTAGCTGCTATTTTTGGAATTTTCATGTCCTATAAAATTATCTTTTTAATCCAAGTAATTGTTGTTAAAAGTCAGACTTTTTCGGCTGTTCCATGGCTACCAGTGTGGATAATGTATTTGCCTGGAACATTAGGAATGTTAGGCTTTTCTATTCGTTTAATTCAAACAAGTATCTGGCCTACAATTAAGAAACGACTAATGAAAAACAATAATCTATCAGTGACAAATGAGACGGTGGAGGGGGAATAGGCTTATGTTAGCTACACTATTAGTAACTTTAGGAATTTCCTTATTACTAACGGTTCCCATTGCTGTATCACTTGCAATATCGACAATTGCAGTGTTTTTAATATATTACCCAGGTACGCCTATGACAAATATGTTAGCACAGGCAATGGTAACAACTTCTGATTCATTTCCGTTGATGGCGGTACCATTTTTTATGTTAGTAGGAACATTAATGGATAGGAGCGGGATTGCTAGACGGCTGGTTCGAGTGGCAGAAGCACTAACCGGAGAGATGCCAGGTGGATTGGGAATGGCTGCAATCATTGCCTCGATGTTTTTTGCTGCAATTTCTGGTTCGGGACCAGCTGTAGTTGCAGCTATAGGTGCGATTTTAATACCGGCAATGGTACAGCGAGGGTATGATGCCGATTATGCTGGGGCAGTTGTTGCTTCGGCTAGTACGATAGGTCCGGTGATTCCTCCAAGTATTCCCATGATTATTTATGGGGTTACTGTTGGAGTTTCAGTAACTAAGTTGTTTACCGCTGGTTTTATACCTGGAATTATGATGGGTATAGGTCTTATGATCGTAAACTATATTATTTCTAAGCGACGTGGTTATTTAGGAGCTCCTAGGAAAGGTGGAGTCAAATGGGTGCTTTCTGAAGTTTGGGAGGCTAAGTGGGCCTTAATTATGCCCTTCATCGTATTAGGTGGTATCTATGGTGGAATATTTACACCTACTGAGTCTGCAGTAATTGGTGTGGTTTATTCATTCGTAGTAGGTACATCTGTTTATAAAGCGCTTGATGCAGAGAAGATTAAAGAAAGTTTACTAGAAGCAGCTCTACTATCAGCTATAGTGATGATATTACTAGGAGGAGCAACTACTTTCGGCCGTTTATTAACTCTCCAAAGAATCCCAGAAATGATTGCGCAACAAATGCTTTCCATAACGAGTAATCCGATTATCATTATGATTCTAATCAATATTTTCTTAATAATCACTGGTATGTTTATTGACACTATTTCTAATGTTGTACTATTTAGTCCACTTTTTGTACCTATAATTATTAAGGTAGGTTATGATCCAGTTTTCTTTGGAGTTCTAATGACTATTAACTTATGTATTGGTTTCTTAACGCCGCCTTTAGGAATGAATTTATTCGTGGCACAAGGTGTCGCTAAAGTTTCGTTTGAATCCATTGTTTATCGTGTATTACCTTTCCTTTCAGTTTTGATACTCACACTCTTGTTGATACTTCTTTTTCCACAGATTGTACTATTTTTACCAAATCTGATTGGACAATAAATTAGGATGGGAGGGATAAGTTTGAATGTCTTATGTGATCAGATTAAGCAGGAAGTTATTAAGCTAGAAACACAAATAGTCGATTTTGCCCGTAGATTAATTCAATTACCAAGTGAGTCGGGAAAGGAACAGGCGGTTGCGAATGTAATAAAAGAAGAGATGATCAAATTGGGGTTTGACGAAGTGCTGCAGGACATCGTTGGCAATGTGATTGGTATCATAAAAGGTGATGGTACAGGTGACAATATTATGTTTAATTGCCATATGGATCAAGTTCCACCAGGAAACTTAAAAGACTGGGAGTATCATCCTTTTGATGGTACTGTTGCTGATGGTTATGTTCATGGGCGTGGTGCCAGTGATGTTAAAGGGGCAATTGCCACACAGGTTTACAGTGCATATTTGCTTAAGACCATGGGAATAAAGTTAAAAGGTGATGTGATTTTAACTTTTGTGATTGATGAAGAGCCAGGGGATATGTGGGGAATGAAGCGTTTGTGTAAGGATTGGTTGGATCGGCCTATTGCCTTAGTCGTCCTTGGCGAAGCTACTTCATTAGATATTTATTTGGGTCATCGGGGGCGTTTAGAAATGCAGTTGATCAGTAATGGTAGAATGAGTCACTCTAGTGCTCCTTGGCTAGGTATTAATGCTATAAATAAGATGGTACCAGTTTTAGCGGAAATTGAAAAGTTAGGTATTGATTTGCCTGAGAATAATTTTTTAGGGAAATCAACTATTTCAATTACTCATATTAGCTGTGAGCCGGGATGGGGCAGTACTGTGCCAGATGTTTGCTATGTGAATATAGACCGAAGATTTATACCTAGTGAAACTACTACAGCGGTAATTGCTCAAGTCGAAGAAGTTATTAAACGGAATAAAATGCAAGATCATGAAATTAATATACAAGTAAAGACCAGAGAGCTTTTCCATACGAGCTATACTGGAATACAGGAAACGGAATTATTGGATAAGCCAGCATATTTAACATCAAAGGATAATAGTTATGTACAAAAAGCGGCAAAGGCTTTGAATGAAATTGGGCAGAATCCTGAATATGGCAAGTGGAACTTTGGAACTGACGGAGCCTATACAGCACACGTACTAGGGATACCTACAATCGGTTATTCTTGCGGAGAAGAAATTTATGCTCATCGTTCTACTGATCGCGTTAATATAGAACTTATGTTAAAGGCGACTGCTGGAAATATAGTTATTGCTTTGTCAATAGCGGGTTAATCGTATTTATTTAAAAGAGAGAAGGTTTTAATATGTACGGTATAGAGTCCCAAGACAATACAGTAATTTACAGTGATTTAATAGAAAAGGTTCAAATAGTTACACCTAAAGAAGATTTTATAGGCTTAATCCAAGTCAAAGAACCAATGGAGTTAAAGTGCCCACAAGAATATGAGGCTGCAGTTAAAAATCCTATAGGAAGTATGCCATTAAGTGAGCTTGGCAGAAATGCAAAAAAAGTTACTATTATAGTTTCAGACGCAACCCGTGCAGTACCAACATCAAAGATATTGCCCTATGTATTGGCAGAACTTACAGCGGCTGGCATCAAACAAGAACAGGTCACTATCGTAATCGCAATAGGAGTTCATAGACCAGCTACGCCGGAAGAGATCATTGAAATTATGGGTAAAGGATATGCTGATAAATTAAAGATAATCAATCATGATCCATATAACAAAGATGAGCTTGTGTACATAGGGGATACTTCTTACGGTACTCCGGTAGAAGTAAACAAAACTGTATATAATTCTGATTTGCGAGTTACTATAGGAAAAGTTGAGCCGCATGAATTTGCTGGATTCTCTGGAGGGCGTAAATCCGTACTTCCTGGAATAGCTAGTGAAAAAACAATTAAAGTAAATCACCGTCCAGGAATGTTGTTAAATGAAAATGCAGGTCCAGGGATTGTGGATGATAATCCTATTAGTAATGATATGTTAGAGAGTGCTAAGATGTTAGGAATACATTTCTCAGTAAATTTTGTTCTAAATTCCGCAGGTAATGCAGTGGGTATTTTCTGTGGAGATTTAATGCAAGCTCACTATAAGGCAATAGAATTTATGCGGTCATTTTGTCAAGCAACCCTTCATGACAAGCCGGATATCATAGTTACAACTCCAGGCTATCCATTGAATATTGATTTTTATCAGTCTATTAAACCACTAATTGCTTTAACACCGGTTATATCAGAAGGAATGGTAATAGTACTGTATTCATCTTGTCCCGATGGCTTCAATTCAGACGATATGCTGGCTCCTTATGAAGGAACGATGAATTTAGATAATGTAATCACAAATCTTGTAAAGAACTATAAAATACAAATGGATCACGCTTTACTTCTATGTAAGATTTTGCAGAAGAAAGTTAAAATTGTTGCATGTTCACCTAATGTA
>JBFWMP010000152.1:0-2103 GCA_050251575.1 Clostridia bacterium | reverse complement strand
GTTTTTCTAATCTATATAAGATTTATTTTGAGTATTAGGATTTAAGATATTGAAAGAGTTTTTGTAACAGTCAGACTTGCTTATAGTTTGACTGTTGCAAGAAGTTTAGCTGTAGTAAAGGAGGTACAATATGGGGTACATAAAAAATCGAGATGAATTGCTATCTCATGGAAATGTTAAGCTCCGAAAAGACACTTTAGATATTATTGATCATGCCTTACTAAAAGCGGATCCATATGTACAAGTGAAAAATCTAGTCAAACTAGAGGGGGATATGCTAACAGTAGGAGAATTGGAATATAATTTAAAGGAGTATGGCTGCATTTATATATTGGGAGCAGGGAAAGCAACATATCCAATAGTGAAAGCTTTAGAAGAGATATTAGAAGATAAAATTGCAGATGGTGTAATTACTTGTAAATATGGGCAAGAAGGCACACTTTCTTATTGCAGGTTATACTTTGCAAGCCACCCTGTACCAGATGAAGCGGGATTAAGAGCATCCCATGAGATTATGAAAATAGCAAGACAAGCACAAGCAAAGGACATTATATTCTGTGGTATAACTGGCGGAAGTACATCATTAATGCCTTTACCTGTAAAAGGAATAAGTTTAGATGATTTAAAGATGACCTATAGGCTTTTATTACGAAGCAGTGCGAATATCATTGAGATGAATGCTGTACGGAAACATTTATGTACAATTAAGGGTGGATGGTTGGCGAAGAATATTCATCCAAAAGCGGAGATTATTAATTTAACGGTTTCAGATGTTATCGGAGATGCATTAGATTATATTACTTGTCCGACTGTACCGGATACATCTACATTTGATGATGCCAGAAAAACTCTTACGAAGTATAATCTTTGGGAAAAAGTGCCGCAGTCTGTCAGTAATTATCTGAAGAATGCCGGACCGGAGCAAGAGACACCAAAAGATCTTTCTGACCATCAAATTCATAACTTTATTATTGTAAAAGGAGATGCAGCATGTGTTGGAGCTTCGGACAAGGCAAGGGAAATGGGATACGACACAATAATTCTATCCACTATGCTGGAGGGGGAAAGTAAAGAAGTAGGTGCTACATTAGCTGCAATCGGGAAAGAGATTTTGCTCAACGGTAGACCGCTAAAAATGCCATGTGTAGTCATTGGAGGCGGAGAGACGACTATGAAGATTATTGGAGAGGCAGGAGAAGGAGGTCCTAACCAGCAGTTTGCATTAGCAGCAGCCACATGGATAGAAGGACTAGATAAAATTGTTATTGCCGGTGTAGACACTGATGGAACCGATGGAGTGTCAAATCTTGCAGGCGGTATAGTAGATGGGCAGACATTGGAAATAGCTCGAAAACAAGGTATCGATGTCTTTAAGCACATCAATCAGTTTGATGATACTCCTGCATTACGAGCATTAGGTGATGGTGTGTATACTGGAGCCACCGGTACGAATGTCAATGACCTTAAACTGCTGCTGGTTTGCGACTAGGAGTCATATGTTTTTCATGTAGATAATAAACAAAAGATTGCAAGTGTTATGTAATTTTGTGAATTTAATTAGACATAAAGACTATATGAAAAGGGGTGAATAGTTTGGCTTTACTGCTTTTGCTAATAACTTTTATTATTCTGATGATTATTGGTCTTCCCATTGCGTTTAATCTACTTATAAGTTCCTCTGTCTATTTAATTGCAGGAGATTACTCATTAATTTTAATTGCACAGAGAATGTATGAAGGAATGAATAGCTTTGCACTTTTGGCAGTACCATTTTTTGTTCTTACGGGGCAGTTTATGCTTAAGGGACGCTTGCTGAACTCTTTAATTGATTTTACGAATGCATTCTTTGGGCATGTTCGGGGTGCAATAGCACTTGTAACAGTTGGATCCTGCCTGCTGATGGGGTCTATAGTTGGATTAGCTGTTGCTTCAGCTGCCTCTCTAGGTTCATTCTTGATACCAATGATGAAAAAAGAAGGATACAAGCCTGCATTTGCATCAGCGGTTATGAGTTCCGGTTCTTTATTAGGTCCAATAATGCCGCCAAGTGTATTAATGATTCTGTATGTGATCGCAGTAGGCAGAACTTCTATTGCGGGATTG
>JBFWMP010000151.1:0-6654 GCA_050251575.1 Clostridia bacterium | reverse complement strand
TCTACAGCCTCTTCCCTCTGCTGTTCTAGCCGCCCGATCTGTACTACCAAGGCTTGCTCTAGTTTGACAAGGCTTTCTAACTCAGCAATTCTGCCTGCAACGATTACTTCTGTTTTATCCTTTGCTAACTTTAAAATACTTTCATATACCCGTTCCTGCTGCTCAAGAATATCAAGTAATGTATTTATACTATTTTCCATGTCAAATCACCCGCACCTTTATTATCAAACAATAAGCTGACTTACACTTTTTTATCTATAAGCTTTTGTACCATCTTATCTGCTACGTCTACACCCGTTACGGTATAAGTCCCATTCGCATATGTTTTTTCTAATTTCTCAATCTTTTCCTGACGAAGATCGGGAGTATGATAAACTGCTTTTAAGGCTAGCTGATAGTCCTTAGCCTCATTAGATATTATCATCGTATCTTTTTTATTTCCCGTTGCCGATGTATTGCTTACTTTAGAAATTTTCTTATCTTGATTGTATACACCCATAATTTTTGAAAAATCGCCTGGTATACGCATCATTTCACACCTTCTTTTTCTTTTTAATCTGCTATTATTATTATCGGCAGTAACTAAGAATTAATTTACAACATTCTTATTAAAAATAAGAAAAGGCTAGATAGCACGTATTAATACATTGAAACTAAGAAAACCACTATCATAAACTATTTCTATTTCTCTACGAAACGGTAGCCTACACCAACTTGGGTAAGGATAAACCTGGGATTTGCCGTATCCCTTTCAATCTTTCGCCGCAGACTCGCCATAAATACACGAAGGCTTTTAGCATCACTTGTTTCTCCATAACCCCAAATTTGATTAAGAATATAGTTGTGCGTCAGAACTTTTCCCTTATTAGCAATTAACAGCCTGAGAAGTTTATATTCCATCGGTGTCAAGTGAACTTCTTCACTATCAACAAACACAAGTCCTTTTGTATAATCCACCGTTAAATAATCACAAGTAAAAGTTTCTGCATTAAGCGGATTGGCTATACTATTGAGTTTTCGTTGTGCAACCCTTATCCGTGCAAGCATCTCCCCCGTGTGAAAAGGTTTGGTCATATAGTCATCAGCTCCCAAGTCAAGGGCCTTGATTTTCTCGCTTTCTTCTTCACGGGCAGAAACAACGATAATGGGAATATTGCTCTTTTCTCTAATGTGCCTAATTACTTCCATGCCGTCCATATCCGGCAAGCCCAAATCCAAGAGAATGATGTCAGGGTTGTTTGCGTAAAACAACGTAACTGCTTCTTTTCCCGTAGTTGCTGCAACGGTTTTATATCCTTCATCCTTTAAGTATATGGTTGTTAAAGACATAATGTACTTGTCGTCTTCCACGATTAATACCGTAATATTTTCTTCCATTATTCTACCTCCGTATATGGCAGTGTAAATGTAAACAAGGCACCTCCAAGATGCGATGTGCCCGTGGTAATACTACCACCATGAGCCTTAACAACGGCTTTACAGATTGCAAGTCCTAGACCGATACCTTTCTTTCCATCAGCTCCAGTTTTACCACTTGTCACAAAGGCATCGAACAGGTTCTCATGAATTGAAAGCCCTGTTCCAGTTCCGGTTCCGCCATCGGCAACATTAAATTCCACATAACCGTCCTTTTGATTTATCACAAGCTCAATAGGACAGTCCTTCGAAGTATGCTTAACGGCGTTATCCAGCAGATTAACCAAAACCTGAACAATCATTTTGCCGTCCATAGGTACAGCGATTACTTCTTTAGGCAAAGTGATGTTAAAAGGTCTTTTATTCAACCCGACAACATGGGTAACTGCCTCGTTAACAACATCATCGACCACTTCAATTTGTTTATTAACCTCTAACTTATCGTTATCTATCCTCGTCATATTCAGGATGTTCTCCACCAAAGTTGTTAACCAAACCGCTTGCTCGTTGATATCTCCTGCCAAACGCTCGATGCTCTCGCGGTCAAGACTCTCACCCCGCTGCACTATATAACTGCTTGCTCCTGCAATCCCGGCAAGGGGAGTACGCAAATCATGCCCTATGCTTCGCAGAAGATTGCTTTTTAAATGTTCTCGTTCCATTGCGATACGGGTATTTTCACGCTCATTATAAATAAGCTCACGGTCTAAGGCAATCCCCATCTGTGCCGCCACTGTACTGACAAGCCACTCCTGCTCCATATTGAGATTTTGATTTTCGTCATATACCTTGAGTATTCCAAGTCTTTTAGCAATCCCCATTATGGGAAGCTCTACATTTCTTCTGCTGCCTGTAAGAAAGAAATTATCACTTGCGTATATCTGACGGCTTTCATCCAGCTCAACTACACTGTCGTAACCTATATGTTCTTTGATATAGCGTATTCCATGATGGATAATATTTTCCTCACTGGTTACATTCAGAAAGCTATGGGCTATCTCATACAGCAATTTCGCAGTTTGCTCATTCCTTTGGGAAATAAGCAGCTGCCGTTGAAATCTTGCGGTCAGGCTTGAAGATATGGCTGACGCTATAAGAAAAAAGAACATCAGCGTCATATCGTTGGTGCTGTTAATAACAAAGGTGTGCAGAGGCTCTGTAAAGAAATAGTTGAATATCATTACACTAACACAGGATGCAATAATGCCAAAACAATATCCTCTTGTAAAAGCAGTTACCAACAAGACACCAACCATGAAGATCATCAAGATGTTTTCCTTATCCACGCCTAGTTTATTTAAAGCGATGGATCCAAAAGTTGTACCTAATAATATTAACACTAGGTTTAAATAATCTTTTTTTCTCACACGACCACCTCACAAGGATATCTTACCACAATGTCAGTCGATTTGCTTTAGGATCTTTTCAACATGATTGTGATGTCCCATAACCATAAGATGTTCGTCTGCCCTGAATATATGGTCTGCAGACGGCAGAGGGGAAACCTTATCGCCAATTTTGGTTGCAAGAATACTGACCTGGTATCTAACTCTAAAGTTAAGTTCTTTGATACTCTTACCAATCCAGCTTGGAGCAGGAGGGATCTCATAGATGGAAACATCTTTGGTAAGTTCAATATAATCAAATAATTTATTTACGCTGTAGCGCACTGCCAGCTTTTCTGCTATATCCCGTTCCGGATATGTAACCTCATCAGCACCATTGCGCAACAAAAACTTTGCGTGTATATCACGGCTTGCCTTGCTAATGACATATTTGCCTCCTAAATCCTTAAGCAGACTTGTGATCTCCAGACTGCTTTGAAAATTATTTCCTACACAGACGAAACACAAGTCAAAATTACTCACACCCAATGAGCGTAAAACCTCTTCACTTGTACAATCTCCTATTTGCGCACTGGTGGCAAAAGGCAAAAGCTCCCTGAGCTTTTCTTCTTCCTTATCAACAATCATAACCTCATTTCCAAGCCCAATCAGCTTTCGGCTAAGATGCCTTCCAAATCGTCCCATTCCTATTACTAAAATTGATTTCATATGCATGCCTCTATCCTATATTTATTTTTTCCGTTGGTTTTATAACTGCAGATGGTATTTTATGCTCGGTGAAAAGCAAGGCAAAGGAAAGGCTGCCCACTCGTCCACTGTACATGAGCAATATGACAACAACCCGAGCAAAAGTATTTAACGCATCTGTGACACCGGTAGAGAGACCTACTGTACCGATGGCAGATACTACCTCAAATAAAACGTCATTGAGTGGCAGAGCAGGGTTCGTTGCACAAATAAGAAATGCTGCGTTTAATGCGAAAATCATATTGATTGCTACAACAGCAGATGCCCTCTTTAGTACAGAATCCTCCAATCGCCGTCCAAATATATTGTAGCTCTTTGTATTGCGAAGGCTCGACCATACAGAAATCAGAATAACCATAAAGGTGGTAGTCTTAATACCTCCAGCAGTTGAACCAGGACTGCCACCGATAAACATTAGTATCATGGTCAGCAGTTTGCTTGCCGAAGATAAGCCTGCCGTATCTACTGTATTAAAACCTGCCGTTCTCGGTGTGACTGCGCAGAACAGAGACGTAATGATTTTCTCAGTTATCGTCATTCCGGCAAACAGATTCGCTCGTTCAAAAATATAAAAACTTACCGCTCCAGTTAAGATCAAAATTATCGTCATTGACAGAACGATTTTTGTGTGCAATTGATACTTTTTGAAATGGTGCTTATTTTTACTAAGGTCATCCCATACAAAGAAGCCGATTCCGCCGACAATCACCAACAGGATGATTGTCAAACCTACAACAGGATCATTTGCAAATGTTGTCAGAGATGAATACTCACCGAACCGCCCCATCAGATCGAAGCCTGCGTTGCAGAAGGCAGAGATCGAGTGAAAGATACCGTTATATATTCCTGTCGCCACTCCCATCTTTGGAATGAATCTAATTGAAAGTAATATCGCCCCCAAACTCTCAAATATCAATGTACCAAGCAGTATTTTCCTAACCAATCGGACAATGCCACCGATGTACATAGTGTTTATGCTCTCACGGAGCAAGCCTCTTGTTTTAAGCCCAATTTTGCTCCTTAGAAAAAAAGAAAACAATGTGATAATTGTCATAAATCCTAAACCACCAATTTGTATCAGCAATAGAATGACCAACTGCCCGAAAACCGACCACTGCGTATGTGTATCAAAAACAACAAGTCCGGTCACACAGGTAGCTGAGGTGGCTGTGAAGAGAGCATCGGTAAAACTTGGAGGTATATGACTGCGACTTGCTATAGGTAATAATAAAAGCAACGTGCCTGCAGAAATAATCAAGAAATATCCAAGCGCAACCATTTGGGGGTAAGTTAGTGACTTGAACTTCTTTATATACTCACTCATGATTTCGCCTCCGTCTCTTGCAGTACAGTCCGATAAATTGTCTGCGCTGTAATATTTTCACCTGACAGATAGCGAATTCTTTCACTGATGAACATACCTTCATTTCTTCGATCGTTACACAAACTAATCATTTTATTTACGCCATATACTTTCTTTCCAATCTTGCACAGCACTATATTGTCAGCATCATTTTCCGATAATGCAAACAGATAGCAGAAGTTTTTCTCCCGTTCAAGCAGAAATGGCTCTGTTAATGGAAACACCGGAATTTTGTCCTCTCTTAAAAGATTGGTAATTTGTTTTGCCAACTCAGTTTGACCCAATACGATTGCAATAGGGCACATTTTATCATCCTCCATTGCAAACCCACCTTGAGCCAAAAATTTATCCAATTTTGACACCAGATATCCAAAATATACAAACGGAATCAAACCGCCGATAATCAATAGCACCCACATAGTTCCACCCTCTTGAAATTACTACATATTACTATTTTATTGTTTTCGATATTAAGATTGTATTAATACACCCTGTGATGGTGTAAGTAAAATGTAAATATTTCAGGTAATCATATTAAGATTATATAAAGACAGTGATCTGCCTTAATACTGGATAGATAACAGAAGGCAGATAGTGCATAACGCACTATCTGCCTCAATACCTGATAATCTGTAAAATTGTCTGTTTTAATAACTCAGCAAAAGTTTTGTATTTTATTTTAGCTTATCCTTGCTTAGAAAATGCATTTTTTGTTGTTTTTTATAACCATCAGATTCATCTCTATTCTTATTCATGGCCTGATTTGAAGTTCCTCTAAGACCAGCAACCAGCTCTTGTGTACAAGACGTACAATACTGTCCGCTCTTAATAGAAGCCCCACACCTTTCGCATTCCAAAACAAAGTTCCCATCTTCTAGAATTTCTATTCTGCCCTCTTTCAAAAATCGCTTGATTTTTGAAACCGACACACCTACGGCCTCAGCGACCTGTGACATGGATGCTCCCCGAAATTCATATAGATACGCCTTAACGTTCCTAAAGTCCTCTTCATCCTGCTGCATACAATCAGGGCAAAGCGGCGGACCTGAAAGATGATTAAATAGTTTCCCGCATTTTACACAATTTCTTGCAAACATCAATATCCCCCTATCATTCCATTATTATTAAATCAACATATACCCTTTCCTATGGCAATAGTGACAACATAAACTTCTTTAACACCCGCATCCCTTAATAATCTTGAACATTCATTAACTGTCACTCCGGTAGTATATACATCGTCTACCAATAGAATGGTCGTATCTTTTATATTATACTTATCGGTGACTCTAAAAACATTCTTAATATTTCGCTGCCTCTGATGCCGATTAAGTGTACTCTGAGGCGGCATATCCTTCTCTTTGTTAAGCATGTCTATTCCCATGAAAAGTTTTAACCTCTTTGCTATGCTTCTACACAATAGCCTGGACTGATTAAACCCTCTTTGGGCTAACCTTCTTTTCGACAATGGAATATAGGTAATTATATCAAATTTTGTCACATTTGTCATTTGTTTTATTTGATCTGCCATTAAGAACCCTAAGGGTTTAGCATACCGCCTTTTCCCGAAAAATTTGAAGCGAACAATGGCTTGACGTACTAGCCCTTTATATTCACAGACAGGTATATTCTTTACAAAATAGTGAAGAGTGTCCCTGCAATCCAAGCACTGTTCGGAACCATAAGACCCTTCAATGGGTTGTCCGCATTGACTGCATGCCTTTCCTTGAATAAACGGTATTCTTTCATAGCAAGAATCGCATATTTCCAACTCTGTGCCCG
>JBFWMP010000150.1:0-6829 GCA_050251575.1 Clostridia bacterium | reverse complement strand
TTTTCTAAGCCCGAGGTTCAAATAGTTTCTGTCGTACCTGAATTTGCAATCACGTTGAATGATGCAAAGGAAAGAATCAGAATGCTCCAGGAGTTTGTTAAAGAAATGATGGTACCTGGACAGGACTATGGAATTATACCCAAGTGTGATAAACCAAGCCTGTTTAAGCCTGGGGCAGAAAAGCTTTGCGATATCTTCGGGTTCAGCAAACATATTGAAGTTGTAAACAGGGTCGAAGATTGGGATAAAGGACTATTTCATTATGAAGTTAAGGCAATTCTTATAAATAAACGGACTGGGCATATTGAAGCAGAAGGTGTTGGAAGCTGTAATAACAGGGAGAAGAAATATTCAACCAGTTCACCTTATAATATAATCAACACTTTATTGAAAATGGCAAAGAAAAGAGCTTTTATTGATGCGGCGCTTTCTGCAACCAAGTCAAGTGGCCTGTTCAGTCAGGACTTGGAGAATTTAGAGGATTTTGAGTCCTCAACATCAAAGGAATATGCTAAATCCAAACAGGGCCCAGCAACTACCCAACATGCAGACTCTCAATTTCAAAAGACCAGATCGCAAGAAGTATCAAAACCTGTAACCAAAAGCCAGTTAAATAAGATACATGCATTGGTTACAGAGAAAAACATACCGGTAAACAAAATCAAGGCACTCATAAATGATAGGTATAAAGTACCCGAAAGTAAGTTAATGACCTTAAAACAGGCTGATGATTTTATCAAATATCTGATTAATTATAATTCAAAGTAACTATCGGAAACGGAGGCATATGCTTCCGCTCCCAAATTTATGTAAAAGAGGTGTCGCAATGTTTGAGAACGATAGATATATGACTAATGGAGTAAAGAATACAATTCCACAATATACACAGAATCTTATATGGTTCCTGATTGAAACTATGAAAGTCGAAGAGAAGGACTATTTACAGGTGTTCAAACTGAGTGCAACCAAAGTGGATGGAACTATAAGACAAAAAATTGCCCATATTCAGGAGCAGCCTGAATACAGGAAAGAGTATATAATATTGCTCGGAAATGCAATAACGGCGAAGCTGTTTGTTATTGATGATGGCGATCATACTACCATGCTGATGGCTGAAGAATATTGAAACAAGAGGACGAATAATGACATGCTTTAAAATGCACTCTGACAAATTCACAGAATTGGAATTGAGAATCTAATGGAATATACTCTTTACTCTCAAATAGGAACCAGACTGGATGTTTTATATAAGGAAATCCTTGAAGAGTTACTAAATAAACAGGTAACAGTATCCGGTGAGGAAATATCGGACGGAAAATATAGATTGCAATTTATAATCAACGGATACAGCTATTGTATGGTATCAAAAGTTGGATTTATAATGAAGGATATAACAGAAAACCTGATTGACTTTGTAATTCATCCATATGCAAGTAAAAATTCAAGCATCAATAATTGAAGCATTTATAATAGCAGCTTTGAGGTTGAAATTTAAGTTAAGTACAACCAGCGAAATATAACAAATCAGGACTTCCCTTTCCACTTTAAGAGCATCTTGATTGTCTTATAGACATCCTTACGCTCATCTTCTGACATTTTCCTGAGATAGGATACAGTTTTATCAAGAAAGGGTGCTTCCTCTAAGGTCTGTGTCGAAGCTGGTTCTTTGTTTGATAACTTTCCCGCACTTACTGAATCACTTTCGAAATTAAAGAACTCTTGAAACGGAACTTCCAGCGCGCTTAGAATTTTTTCGACACTCTCGAACGTTGCATTTTCTTCGCCACGCTCAATGCGGCCAAGATGTGCGGTATGGAGGCCTGATTTGAACGCAAGTTCTTCCTGGCTTAAGTTTTTACTCTTACGGCATTCCCGTATACGTTTTCCTACCAATTCAACTATTTTGCCCATAAATTCCTCCCAATTCAACTACTTTGCCCATAAATTCCTCTTACAATAAAAGATAACTGAGTTTTACTAACTACACAAAGACTTATAAGTATTAAAAATTAATAATACTTATAAGTTGCTTTTTAGTATTATTTCTTATATAATTTCTATGTATTCAGTGCTTTATAACAGTATTGAGAGGAGGATATTAAGCGACATAGTTGCTATCTTACAGTACTTAAAAGTACGAAAATCAGAATAAAAATGAAAAGAGGGTCAGATATGAAAAAATTTATATCAATTTTGTGCGTAATCATTATAGTAACTGCGATATTCACGTCAAATTCTTATGCTTCATCTGATAAGAATTCCATATTTATTGAAAAGGAATTTGTAATAGATAATATAGACTCATATAGCCGCTCGGTTGTAAAAATTATGGTGTACCATGTTAAAGATGACAAGACGATTGATTATATCAATAAAGGTTCTGGATTTTATATAGATAATAATTTGATCGTTACAGCTGCGCATTACTTTATTGACAATGACGGCATGGTAATGACTGACGTTATAAGGTATAGCTATGCTATATATAGTAGGGGTTTCAGTGCTAGAATTGTAAGCATAGATATTGAAAACGACATTTGCATTCTTGCGCCAACAAGCAACGATTTTATGAGGGCAAAAACTTTAGATATTGATTATGAAGCCAAAGTATCTACAGATGAACAATGCTACACAGTAGGATATCCTGATGGTGAATTTTCACTTATTAATGTGAAGTATGAATATAATAAAGAAATTTCTGTAGAAGTTTTTAAAAATGCAATTCATCAGGACTCTGCATATTGCTTTTCTACAGATGTCAATGTTGATGATGCTTCAAAGACCCAGGGGTTATCCGGTGGGCCAATCATTAATAGCAATGGTAAAGCTGTAGCTATAGAAGGATATAGTGATAAGAGCCATGTATATGGCATTAACTTAGAAGTACTCAAAATAATGGTAGATAGGTATAACGACATAAAAGATGAGGTGTAGGTATTGAAATATAAGGAAAGGAAATATGAGATAGCAGAGCTGCAAAACTGTTTAAATAGTATAGTAACACAATCTAATTTATGTAACGGAGTAACCCTGGATATCAGTAAAAAATTAGATAGCCTAATTCTTGAATACTGCACTGAAGAACTGAAAAATCGAGATGAAAAAAAGTGCTCCCTTTAGGTATAATCTGTAACAATGTTAAAACGATTTTAGGAGCTTATAATGACTTCTATATGGGTGTACCTTAATGGAACAGTTAAAAAGTGTGTCAATAGAGTTGAATCTGGCTTTTTGGAACATTCCAAATCAGATGCCGACCTCATTGGCACACTTTTATTTTGAGGAGGGAGAAAAGTTGAAGATTGGATACATACGGGTTAGCACTGAGGAGCAAAACACTATCCGGCAGGAAGTTTTAATGCAAGAACTCGGTATTGATGAAATTTATATTGATAAGGCAAGTGGAAAGAATGCAGACAGACCGCAGCTAAAGAAAATGCTAACTTATATCCGGCGTGGCGATACTGTTATTGTGGAGAGTATCAGTCGCTTTGCCAGAAATACAAAAGATCTCCTGGAACTCATAGCATATAGTGCTGCTGGCAAATCTACCAGCAGCTCCTATATATACTTTAGCAGGACTAATAATGAAAAAAGTCAAACTGTCCTTGACAAAGAGTACACTTTAGAATGCTCCTTCTTTTGCTGGACAAATTGCCTTTGGCTGTTCGATTTCAAGTCCTTCGAACAACCATCGGAGTTCCTGCCAGGTAAGGTGTTTTACATCACACTGGCTGCGAGGCCATTTAAAGTTTCCATTCTCCAACCTCTTATACAGAAGTACAAATCCATCCCCTTCCCAAAGGAGTGCCTTGAGCCTGTCACGGCGTCTGCCGCAGAAAAGATAGAGACTCTTTGAAAAGGGATCCAGATGGAACTGTTCCTGTATTACGGCAGCCAGTCCATCAATGGATTTACGCATATCTGTGTAGCCGCAGGTAATGTAGATATCCTTGGCAGCTGTGATATCGCCTAGCATATATTTTTCAGTGCCAAGAGCACTGCTTCAACGGTCTGCTGACTGGTTCCCTCTCGAACTTCAAGCGTAGCAGATGGAAGATGAATGATGACTGCCACCATCGTATCGGGTTGTTGTGTCTGTACTTCAACTTTGGCAAAGGCAACTGATGAATTCTGTTTTGGAATAGTAGGCAAAATCGAGTTACACGCCTTTTTCCGTATCTTAAGGAGCCAGTAATAGTAAGCATGACAGCTAACGTGGTTTGCCTCACACCAGTCATCTATCTTAAGACCACTGTTTTGGCAGTCAGAAATTAATTTCTCCCATTGTTCCTGACGGAACTTAGTTTTCATATAAGTAACTTCATCCATGTTTCACAACTCCTTGCTCAAGTTTTTCAACTTGAAAAACTTGAAAAACTTTAACTAATATTTGGAGTAATTATCTCATGGATGTTGACAACAGGGTAGGCACCCTATTGTAGAGCGCTTACCATAAAGATAGTAGTAAAATATAATGCTTATTTAGCTTATCTATATAATAAAAGTTTAAAACAGTGAAAACACCATACATACCATAACCCATAGGGACAATTAGTATTAGAACAATTAAAAAACATAGATATAAATATTTCTTTTTCCTATATAAAACTAAAGTTATATTCATTTGCAACAATCACTACAAATGAATATAACTTAGTTTAAGGAGTTATTTTATGAAAAAGGCTTTAGTAAATATTTAGAACACTTATTTATCAAAAGAAGCGATGACTTGCTTTATTTCATCTTCAGTCAATTTATAAAAGTCTCCTTCTTCAATAACCTTGTTATACATATGGTAATACCAAATATCAAATCCTGGAGTATCAAATATCCATCCCTCTTGAGCAGGTATAACCGTAACATCAGGATTGAACTTCCAGCAGATATCAAACATCTTTTCAGGATGTCCTAATAAGTATACGATCTTACCTGTATAAGTACCCTTTACATCATATACGCATGGAACAACTTTTTCTACTGTCCAGCCTATCTTAGCCAGGGCTTCATTTGCATAGAGTTCAAGAATCTTAGGATCAAAGTTTATCTCCACATTAGAATGCGGATGAGTAACTTCAGGATTTACGACAAAGGCAAGGGTTTCTTTCCAATGCTTTGATAGGAAATAATCCTTGATCTCTTGTACTTCGCAAGGTCCCACTGTCTTAAATGTAAACTGGCTCATGAATTCATCTTGATATTTCTTACCCCAAGATAAAGCGTTATAGCCATGTTCTGCCTCCTTAGCATCTCCAGGCATTGGTGCCAATACTACATCAGGATTATAACGGAAGAACCAATCAAAGTGAGCGTATCCAAACGGATGAATTCCATGAAGTGCTCCCTGTTTCGGCTTTGCTGCCTGAGGATCGATGATTCTGTCAATCGGCATTCCTTTTGCTTTAAAATATGCATATACTATTGGATGAAGAGATTCTGGATGAACAGAACTATCAAAATATATATGAGCATGATACACTTCCTCATCTTCATGAACAAGATGCTCCTTCAAAAATGTAGTCCACTGTTCACCATTGAAGTAATCAATGATTCCTTGTACATAATCTTTTATTGCCACTTTTATACAACCTCCTGTTTATTAATGTTTTTAAACTGTTAGAAACCCTTTAATCCTAAAACTAAAAATCTTCTATTCTTTTATAACAAGAAACCGGCTCCATTTCAGATAAGAATTACACTTGAAATCTCATTCTCACCCTATCAAAAACGGAGCGGATCCCCTGCCTGACAAGTTGCTAATAATTCATAATATCTATGCCTGTTTTTTCTTGGAAACCTCAATGCCAGCAGCCTGTTCGTACACTTTAATAATAGCACCTATATCCTCTCTTCCGTATCCAGCTCCATTAGCCATTAGGAATACTTCACGTGAAACTGCTGAAGTAAAGATTGGTACATTTAATTCCTTTGCAAGTGTTAAGCATATATTAAGGTCCTTAATCTGTATGTCCAATGCACCTCGGTTCTTAAAATCTCTTTCGAGAATTAGCGGTACTCTTGATTCAAACATTGCACTAGTTGCAACACCTTTTTTAAGAACTTCATATATAATTTCAGGATCTATCCCCGCTTTGGTCCCTAGAACCATAGCTTCTGCCATCGCTACGAGATGGACGGATACAAGCAACTGATTAGCTGCTTTAACAACCTGACCATGTCCTATCTCTTTCCCTACCCTTATTGTATTGGAACCAACAGCAAATAGAGCTTCCTTACAATCTTCATACACATCATCCGGTGCACCAACCATCATTACCAGACTGCCGTCACCGGCACGTACTGTACCGCCGCTAACTGGTGAGTCAATCGTATTTACGCCTTTAGTTGCAGCAACCTCTGCTACCTGCTTGATTTCTGACGGTGCAATTGTACTTGTAACAATCAAAGTACTACCTGGCTTCATACCGGTTAATACACCATTCTCGCTTACTGTACAAGATTCAACTTGTGGAAAGTTAAGAACCATTACAAAGACAATATCAGATCTTTCTCCTACTTCTTTTAAACTTAAAGCGCCATAGGCTCCAAGTCCTTTCATTTCCTCTATGGGCTCAGGCCTAACATCAAATACTGTGAGTTCAAAACCTGCCTTTAACAAGTTTTTAGCCATTGATTTCCCCATATTCCCAAGTCCTATAACTCCTACCTTTTTTTTCATTATTCTATCCCCTCCTTATTTTAGTTAGTGTAAACTCGTTTACACTTTTGATATATTGAAATATGCTATTTATCAAGGTTTTCAAGGTTTTTTGAAATAAAAAAACAATGACCCCCTCTTTTCAGGTATAATTGAGTATCTCACCCCACA
>JBFWMP010000149.1:0-6844 GCA_050251575.1 Clostridia bacterium | reverse complement strand
GGGGGTGGAGAATTGGTTATATCATTTAAAGAACTTTTAAGACTTATACTTGGAATACTAATAATCTCTGCTATGCTAACTATCTTATTCATTATATCAAAAAATGAAACTTCATCAATGGCAATGGGCGGCTCTATACATCCGAATACACATGTGGAATCAACATTCTCTAAGTCTGTATTCATCCAAGATGAAGTAAATGATTACAGCAAAAGATTCCAACGTCCTTCCAAACAGCCGGCACTAAATTTAAAATATCGTTTCCGTATGCCGAAGGATTTTGACAAGCCACCCTATATTGCTCCAGACTACCCTAACGTTTATAATTCTGCTGAAGATGTGATTCACTCCTATTATTCAATTCTAAAAGAAGCAGCCAATATGTTAGAATATCATGGGGGTTGCGGTACAGTAGGGCTGGATAAAATCCCTTACCCCTTTGCTTACGAGCTCCTTAGTGTAAGCAAAAAACAGGAGGTGTCTTTGGCTGAATTCATAAAATCTTTCTCCGGCATAGGACATATCACCCTATTAAGACTGCTTCCTGCATACACACCTCCTCATACACCAGAAAATATTCAATACTACATGGTAGAAATTGAGGTTATTACCGGTCCGCCATATAAAGAAAAAGAAAATGCACCGGGTTATTTCGCCTACTACTATGGACTTATAACTACAGAACACACTACTTCCGACGGATGGAAGATTAAAAAGATAGATTACATTCCCGAAGACTTTCTCTGTGCTCCTTACCATCATTGGCACTGGGATGCGCAAGCAATTACAGAAATAATTTATAACGGTTGGTATGGATTGATTGATAAAATTGAAAAAGAAGAGATGGTTGATTCCATGATATATATTTACGCCAGCGGCAAAGAAAAAGAATATAGGCTTGATTTTATCAGACTTACAAATGGTTATGATATTTTACTACACGAGTACATTCAAGAAGATGGTCAATGGACAGAAGTGAACCTGCTTAAGGAAGATGACCAGTATCATAAGTTGTCTATTCTGAATCCAATGCTTCAGAAAAGATAGTGTGTAAAATTTATTGCGATTGAGCAATTTGCTCAACTTCTATCCAGATTTTTAAGATTTCTGTTAGTATTAGTTTATTAACTTTTAGCTGATATTCTTTATTTTCTATCTTTAAAATTCTTTTATCTACTACTTCTACAATTAGATCTGCATCAATGTTTTTGACTTCTTTCCCTAACAATGTACTATATTTCCCTTTTATAGTTTTTTCAATATCTACTTTTTCAATTTCATCTCCCTCAAAAATTAAAATTATTTCTATATCCTTAAGTATGAAATTAATGTTATTAATTGAGTTTTCCAACTTTTGAAGCCTGGCATTCTTATCCTCAATGGTGTTTTCGAGATGTAAAATCTTTTCATAAGATATATCCATCCTGTAACTAACTACAATACATACTGCTGCAGCACCTATTAATATACCAGTTATTATACCTGCTACAAAGCACAAAAGAAATTTTGAACCGTTCCTTTCTAACTTTTCCATATTTCACTGCACCTTTGGATTAGCCCTATAAAACCATATCCCATATTTGCTCCTAAAAGAGCAGTTAACACATATATAGCCTGCTTTATAATAGACTTAAACTCACCTTCAAATAAACCTTTTTCTATCACGGCAAAAGAAGAAAAAGTGCCGCCAAGAGCCGCTGCAATAGCCCATATTTTAATAGAGCCGGCTATATCAAGCATAGCTTTAAACGGTGGATGATTTGTTATTATAGCTCCTATCCCTGTAAAAATACTTGCTCCAATTACTACACCAAAGGCAATTAAAAAGTTGTGTATCATATTGACATGAAAGATTGACAACATCATCACCATACCTTATAAATATCTTTTTTATAAGGTATGGCGACCCTAGTGACTTTATGCTGATTCACTTTCAGTTATTTATTCTCTATAAAGCAAATGGCCCATTATGATTACTGTTTATTAATTAAATTCATTAATATCCCTTGCTTATTTTCCACACTCTTCAAATCGATTTATTAACTTTCCCCCCATTTCAACCTGCTCTAAAAACATAGCAAGAGGTCTCACCCATATACCTTTCTCCCCATATAGAGCTTGGTAAACCACAAGGTCTTCAAGTGTCTCAGAGTGTTTTGCCAAATGCAGAACCAGATATTCATTCCCTTTAAAATGCCTATATTTCTTACCTGTTTTTATAATACGGTTATTTTCAGCTGACCCCTTATCCTTTGTAGAAATTATGGACTCTTCCATTTTTAACTCCTCACCTTTCCAATCAGCATTCAACAAAGCACTTTTTAGTGAAATGCTTACACTAATGTTTTTTTAAAACTCAAAACTTATTTTACCATTTGCAGCTTTATTTAACAACCAGTTAAAAAATTGTTAATAGCAAAAATACTAAGGAGAATTATACCTGGTATCTTTCTATCTGTTACTATATATTGAATTTGTTTTTCGTATTACCAAAGATTTTCTCTAATAAAAAAACATATTAGGAGAAGAATAGTCTTGGAGGTGAATTAAATGAGAAAAAAATATCATCAAATTATTATGCTATTGATAGGATTATGTATGCTAACATTTTTCATAATCGGTTGTACTAGAGGAAACAGAAATGTACAACAACCGAATCAAAACAATCCGGCAGGGCAAGGACAAACCTTTCCTGGAGGAAATGCTCCCGGTACTGATGGAATAACAAACCCTGGCATTGGAAATAACTTAGGTACAGATATTAATAGGCTAAACCAACCGGAAGATGTAAGATTTAATAATATGACAAATACAGATACAGATAATACGGGTATAGGTAATAACCAAGGAAATCAAACGGGATTTGATAAAAAGCGTGCTGATAATATTCGGAATCAATTATCAAATTCGATTGGAACAGCTCCTACCAACGTTATTGTAAATGGCAATACGGCTCTTATAGGTTATACTCCTACAGATACATCAAGGGATGCAAATGCTATGAGAGACACGATTACAAATAGGGTGAAACAAATTGATTCAACTATTACTAATGTTGTTGTAAGCGATTCTGCCGATATGATGACTCGCATAAATCAATTATCTAATGATATAACAGATGGTACTAGAAATAACATCAATAATGGCATGAATGATCTTAACACCAGGTTTAATCAGTTAATTCAGGGTACTAATAACCCTAACCGCTAGATATTAGATATATTCATAAGATTAGACCTCAACGCTTTAACTATATAAAAATAAAGAGCGGCAGCAGATAGAAGCATTTTTATCATGCAAAGCCGCTTCTTTTATGAGGAATTTCTTTAAATTTTCATCCTACCCATTAAGATGTGCCAATTTATTGTTGAACTTCATATTCAATTTCGTGCAGCAAGATTTCATTAATTCGTTTTTCAATCCTGTCTAAATCAAAGTCAGCTTCTTTCTTTATACTCCTACGGAGCATTGACCCGATTCTTTGAATATCATCACGAATATCATGTAGGAGTTCTAACGCTGCAGCAGCCTCTAATTCTTCTTTTGGTATTTCAGCCATTGTAGCAAGAATGGAATTTTCTGTTCTAGAAGCGACTATCGGTGACTTTATATCTTCAATATATACCAGCGTCCTCCTGCCCGGCCCTCGATTGTCCTCTATCGGTTCCAGACTCACGATTCTATCAGAACGGACAAACTTCCCATACCCAAGCGGAACTATTACATTTTCTTTTATTTCCATAATAAATCATCTCCTCGTATGTATGCAAATTATATATTCTAGCAGATATCTATTAATCATATCTTATATCTTTAATACTATTTTACTGCAATTCCTTTCATCTGATACAAAAACACAAACATCAATAGCAAATAAAGCAGCAAGTCGAGAAGACCCACTAATAACAATGGACTCAGGCTAACTACAGGATAAATTGGCTGTAGTTAATCTGAGCTACTATTGCTGCTTCAAAGACTAATAATTTAGATAAAGCAATAGTTTAATGTTGGTTTTGACTTTGCTGCTGATCTGGATTACTAAAACTTGCAGGTTGAGGGTTATTTAAGTCAAAGAACTTACCTGGGGTTGATAAGTCAAAATATAACTTTGAATCTTCTGTGATTCCCCAATCTTTTTGTGATCCACTGTCTTGAATCTTATTGAAAGCTTCTCTGAATAGAGTATTATGAGCTTCCTCCCTATTCAATAGGAAATCGATAGTCTCCCTGACTCCCTTATCATTTATTTGCCTATGAAGATACTCATATACTACTTTTGCCCTTTGCTCTGCAGCTATGTTGGAAAGTATATCTGCCGCCAAATCACCGGTTTCATTTACATAAGCTGCTGTCCATAACTCTCCTGAGGCATTTGTCAGCATTGGGGCAAGTCCAGTTAACACATGCGCCTCGATATTACCTACAGTTGCATTTTGAGCATCTAAACTATGCCCGTTCAGCATATTAATTGTTGTAGCAACCATCTCCATATGACTTAACTCTTCTGCTGCTATATCTAAAAATAAGTCTTTTATTGCAGGGTCTTTTATCCTAAAGCTCTGAGATAGATACTGCATTGCTGCCTTCAGCTCGCCCTGAGGTCCACCTAGCTGCTCCTGCAGCATCGCTGCATAGTTCGGATTAGACGCATCAACTCTAACATCACGTAATAACTGTTTATCGTGTTTAAACACAAACTCATCTCCTCTTTCGTTTTTATATACAACTATTTTAATATTTATATACCTACAACTCTTTTTAGTATATACAATAATGTATTGAATTATTGGACTAATCGTCTGAAATAAATAATTGATATAAGTGCAGATGAATAGTTATTGTCAACTATACAGAAGATATTTAATAGAAATATAAGAAGCGTGTTCATATGATGTAGATTATTACAAAAGGAGGTCATAATGCCTCCTTTTCGTATTTGTGATATATCTGTTTTTAAAGACAACATCTTATCTTTGCAATAAAATACCTCTGCTCCCTAATAAAATGATCTGGTATTAATGGAAGTAATGTTCCTATAGCTAGAACTTTACATTTACTACGCAAGTCACGAAGCTTTTCTAGATAGCAATTAAACTTATCCAGATGCTCAATAGCTTCTTCTGCTAAGAACCCAAGTGCTCCATCATTGAATCCGGTCTTATTAAGCATCATTTCTAGTTCTGAAGCTTTGGTGAAGAGTTTATCAAATATCATCTTATACTTAGTTGCTTCATCTACTAAAATGCCTTCACTTGCATCTAAAAAAGATATAAGTGAAGCAGCATGCACTATACTATCCGCCATCCAAACCTTAATATATCCGGCTAAATTCATATTCTTAACCATACACTGTTGTAATGGCATCAGCAGCAAAGACTGAAATTCCATAGCTTCGTTGATCTGATGGTTTATATTACTAGGTGGAAGATTAATTTGCAATCCACATGTGAGTAACCCTCTTAAAATCATTTTCTTGAATTCTATAAAGCATGATAGACCTTGCATTAAATTCGGTAGTAAGGGACGCCAATTATCGGCTTTGCCTACTTCATCATGCACACGCTGAAAAAAATCGCGGTAATATGATGCATGTTGAATGAATTGGATTTCCTTTGGGGCTAATGCATTAATTTGAAACATAGCATGATCCCTCATTATTCCTGTCCAGAATAATAAGTCATTTTTTATATCAAGCACAACAATCCCTCCAAACACATATATAGTCATTATATGCATTTACATAAGATATTGTTACCCCGCCACCCTTTTATCAAAATACAAATAAGCAGTAGCCCTAGAATAACTTGAGGCAGCCTATGAGTTATTCTAGGCAAGCAATGAATACTGTACACGTCTGTTAGTCCTATCTATTCAACAAAACGTCCGTGTTCTGGTACGGTAATTTCATCAAAATGACGTGCTAAGTTCTCCAAATGCTCTATTAGTTCCTTACCTTTCATAGGTTGTCCATGACTTGGAACAACTAATAAAGACTTTAATGCATTAAGCTTTTTTACTGATTTTTTCGCAGCCTCCCAATCAGTAGTGAGATATGCCGGGGGCCCTTTTACCTCTTTACGTTGGGTCAATACAGATATCAACGATTCCTGCTTCGTTGTTGTAAATGCATCACCGGCAATAAGCGTGCGGTCACTATCACGGAAGAGAGAAATGTGCCCTTCTGTATGGCCAGGCGTGTGTATCCATCTCCAACCAGACATACCTGGTACACTTCCATCAGACGGAAGGGCAACAGCACGATAGCCCAAGTTTATACTCTGAGTGGGAAAAGATGGTGACATTTTCGCGACAAGACCTTCGTCTACAGTAGGGTCACCTTGCGGATAGTCTTTTTTACCTGTTATATAAGGCATTTCCAACTCATGTGCATAGACCGGAACATCCCAAAGATTAGCCAATTTAACGACTGAGCCAACATGGTCAAAATGTCCGTGAGTAAGGATGATTGCTTTTGGATAACTATTTTTACCAAAACGTTCTTCTACCGATTGCAGGATAAAATCAGCAGAATTTTCCAGACCTGTGTCTACGAGAACCCATTCGCCTGTTTTATCATGAGCGTTTCCAATTAAACAAGCATTAACGATAGTGAATTTCACAAGAAATATATCTGGCGTAACCTCTTCAGATTTTGTAGTTATTTCAGATAACCCTTTAAGCATATCATTTATCATGTGTAATACCTCCAAGTATTATTTTTAAGTATTATATGCAGATTTGGATTATTGTATTATAGAACAGTATAGAACAGGGGACGGTTCTTCGTTCTAAATCCTTTGTAGTCTTCTTCATCTTTAAAAATATTCTTCTGACTTATTCTTAT
>JBFWMP010000148.1:0-6944 GCA_050251575.1 Clostridia bacterium | reverse complement strand
TATCAACCCAAATTCTGTATCCTAATCCACCTATTACCCAATAAACACCTAATATTACAGAAAAAATTGGCATTAATTTTACCACGAGAATTCTCCCCCCTTTTTCTTTATAATAACAGAAGTAATTAATGAAGTGATAGGAAGCAGGAATCCTGCTTCCTATCACTAAGCCTTACTGCATCTTATTGATCACATTTGTCATAAATGTACCTTTTATTCAGCTACTTTGTAGGCATTCTACTTTTTATCAAAATATCCTACTTCCTTAAACAAAGCCATAGATGCATCTGTGTCTTTCTTCGCATACTCCTTAGCTTCGTCTCCGCCCATAAATGCAGGAGTTAAATTATTCTTTGCCAGGTAGCCTTCTTTCCAATCTGTTGTTTCAGTTATCTTTTTAGCCATATCTGCATAGAAAGCAACTGCTTCAGCAGGCATATTCTTTGCACCCGAAATACCTCTATATTCTCTTAGCACTATTTCCGGATAACCAATTTCCTTAAATGTAGGTGCATCTTTGAATTCTCCGCCTATTCTTTCTTCAGCAAATGTTGCGATTGGAATAAACTTTTTTGCTTCAACCTGACCAATACATTCAGCTGGATTCAAAATAGCTATATCAACGTGCCCACCAAGGAGTGCTCCTGCAACGTCACCAGAACTGTCATATTGTACATAGTTTAGTTTTGCACCTGTATATTTCCGTACAAGTTCATATCCAAGCTGGTCGCTGTTACCTCTTTGAGATGAACCAAACTTTAACGTATCCGGAGCTGCTTTTGCAGCTTCTATTACTGACTTCATATCTTTATAAGGGCTATCCGCATTTACGCAAAGGGTTAGATCATCAAAAGCCATAATTGCTATAATGTCTGTTAAATCTTCATAATCCTGATCCCAGCCGTTAACAACCGAAACTATAACATTACCTGAATGTAATGAAAGAAGTGTATAAGGGTCGCCTTTCTTTGTACCAACATAATTATAACCCACTGCACAAGCACCGCCCGGCTTGTTTACAACCATTAAGGGCTTAGGCGCCAAGTTATTTTTTTGTACAATGTCTGCAATCACCCTAGCAATGATGTCTGAACCACCGCCAGGTGATGCTGAAACAACATATTCTACTTCTTTTTTCATGTCAAATGCCTTTTTTTCTTCAGCCGGTTTAGCTTCTGAAGAAGCTGCAGGTGCGTCGGAAGATGTGTTGCCAGGTGCCTGAGACTGTCCACAGCCTGCAAGAACTCCTAACATTAACACCAATGTCATTAGAATAGAGATAGCCTTTTTCATTTTTACTTCCTCCTTATTTTTGATAATTATTAAATTTGTTTTAATGTTATAACAAACTTATATCAATTCATTATTGCTACTCACTGCTTGCTATTCGTCTTTTCAAACTATAACGGAAGTTCGTCCTGGATTCCTCTAAGTTTCCACAAAACGGAGGCATGTGGTTTTTCAATCATATTATAAGTAATTACCGTTCCTTTTGCTACATCTTTGGTTAGCTTCCTCCCGCTCAACATATGAGCAGGGACACCGCCGCCCAATTTAATGGGTGATGCCGGTACTATATTTGTAATCAGTCTTTTATCATGGTCATTTCCCATTATATCTCCAGCCTTTAGATCTACTGCCGCAATTTGGACAATGTCATAGGATTGCTTATACTCTCTTGGACCTGTTGCCACTTCTAAAAGTCCTGCACATAAAATAGTTGTAGGAGCTTCTACTCCGCACAAATGATATGGTCGATAGATAAGAGAGGTTGAGCCATTTGTATTTGAGAGGCATCCCTTTGTGGCTAAAATCATTTGCGAATATTCATTTTCACAATTAACAACCATAAATACACCTCCACCAAGGCCAGCCTCCTGCGGCTCTCTAAGGCAGGTAACTACTTCAACAACACCTCTTTGTGTAAGAATGCCGCCGTCTTTAGCTTCACAAAGTACTTTGGGTATTTCTGATGTTCTTACAATAGCATCATACATAGTCGGGACATCAGGCTTTAATCCTAATGAATTTGCCGCTATCACCATTTCACAAAGGTCAAAACCACCACAACCATCTAACTCCTTAAGTATATCTTTTCGTTTTTTAAGGTATTCTTCTCTTTTATCATCCGGAAGATTATCCATATACTCTTTTTCTTCTCTTGTTAAATTTGCTGTAACTGTTTTATGTATAGTTATACCATCTTCAAAAACTGACACTGTCGCTTCTTTCTTGTTATATATGAACTCTGCATCCCTTGATTTGCCTGCACAAATTACCTCTATGCCTGTATCCCTTGCCCATTCTACCATTTGAATTAACAATCCATGTTGGTCACCATCAATCGGTGTATAAACTACTCCCTTTTCACAAGACAATTTATATAATATGGGACCTACGCAAGAATCAGTTTCCTTGTTAACCATAACTAAATGTTTTCCGCTATCTATCGCAGCCAGTCCATGTTTCGCACCCGCTTCCGGATTACCTGTAGCCTCGACAATTACATCTATAGGCAATTCCATGAGTAGCATAGGATCCTTGACCGCAATATATTTTCCTTGTTCAAATGCCTTCTTTGCATCAGTTGCGTTTTCACATATGGCAGTCATATCATCTTCTATGCCTGCACGTTTAAAAGCAAGCATTATAGCATCTATGTTCTTATCTGCTATCGCAGGTACTTCTAAACGCTCATTCTTGATTGACTGGATTAACACAGCAGTCCCAAAATGTCCTGTTCCAATTAGTGCGGCACTGACGATTTTTTTGCTGCTTTTAGGATATAAGTTGTGATATATCATGCAATTTCTCCCCTCAAGATTTTCACTGTGGAATTTTCCAAAATAAGCAAACCGGTTTACTTATCTTGGATTTTATAATTGGCCAATTTCATAGATAACCATATTACCTTTTAGTATTAAAATTGGTTATCTATAATTGCTATACCCTAATCTATAGCAATTAACGTGCCAATATAAAGCAAAATTTTCTTGAGATAGAATTTCAGCTTTACCCGGAGCTTAATTGGATCAATAGAAAAGTCCGCCGCTCCTTGCCTTTCCGCTAACAAAGTTAGAAGCATTAAGATAGATAAGCTAGTAAATAGAAAATACCCATTATATATAACAATCATCTTTTAAAAGCCTTTCAGAAAGGAAACATTGCATACATACAACTAAATAATTGCATATATGCAATTATTTAGTTGTATGTATGCAATGTTATTGCAGTAGTGAAATATTTCTAACCTATATTATATTTTTTCATTTTTCTCCAAAGAGTACTTTTATCAATTCCCAATAAACATGCAGCACCTTTTCTGCTATTGCTTGTCCTTTTTAGGGCTTCAATGATTACTTCCTTTTCCGATTGCTCAATATTTGCAGTAAAACTAAACACATTATTACAACTAATGGTTACTTCTCCCTCCGTTTCTCCTGTTCCATTTATCCCTAACGACTTGCATACATCTTCACATGTTGCTATTTCATTTTCACACAATACACAAATACGCTCACAAAAATTTCTTAATTCTCTAACGTTACCTAACCATCTATGCTCTAGTATTATTCTTTGTGCCTCATCGGAAAATTCTTTCAAAATGCATTTAGATTTTTCACGTTCTTTATTTATATAATGGTTTATAAGAATCATAATATCATGTTTTCTTTCGCGAAGTGGTGGAATTGTAAGTTTCAATACATCAAGACGATATAATAAATCCTGCCTGAAGTTTCCTTTCTCCACCTCTTTGTGTAAATCTTTATTAGATGCAGATATTATCCTTACATTAATAGGTATAACCCTATCGTGTCCCAACCGTATAATTTCTCTCTCTTGTATAACTCTAAGGAGCCTGCCTTGAAGTTTAGCAGAAATGTCACCGATTTCATCTAAGAAAATAGCACCATTATGGGCAATCTCAAAAAGCCCCATCTTACCCCCTTTTGCGGCACCTGTAAAAGCTCCTTCAACATATCCAAAAAGTTCGCTTTCTAAAAGATGTTCCGGCAACGCAGCACAATTGATAGCTACAAAAGGACCATTACATCTTTTGCTCGCATTATGTATACTTTGAGCAAAAAGTTCTTTGCCTGCCCCCGTTTCTCCGAATATAAGAACATTTGAATCAGACTCACTAAAGCGAGACGCAATTCTTATGGCTTCCCTCATGGAGTTATCTTTGCATAAGATATCATTGAAATTGTACTTCGCCACAAAGCCTTTAATATGTAACTCTTTTCTAATCTTCCCTTCAAGTTCCTGTATCTTGGTTACATTTTGAAATGTTATTACACTACCTGTATTTTCATGCTTTCCTCTTATAGGTACACAGTTTACCGAAATCATCATATTATCAAGTTTTTGTGTTTCACCTAATATTTTCCTACTCTCTTTTATAACCGACTGAACGTTAATCTTCGGAATATACTGCGAAACGTGGCTGCCAATTGCGTTTTGCCCGTCCGTATCAAAAAAGCAGGCTGCATATTTATTTATTAGAGTTATCTTGCCTTCCATATCTGTTGATATAATTCCTTCAAGGGAATAATTCATAATTGTTTCTATTCTATCTCTTTTTTCTTTCTCCCTACGTGTTATTTCAACTAATTTTATAGCTTCGTCGACAGCTATAGCGACAGCCTCTTTTCCTGATCTTATCATAACGGTACTTATACCCATCTTTTCTGTTATTTCACAAACAGATAATCCCCCAACAACTGCATCTATGCCATCATTAATTGCTTTTTCTATAACAGTTTTAAGTTCACTTTTCTTTTCCACGATATAGCAACAAATATCTATGTCATGATACATATGTTTCACATTTTCAGAACCATTAATCATATTAAACGTACCAAAAATTCCAATCCTTTTACTGTCAAATCTGCTCACGCACTCATTTACAGCAGCTAAAATGTCATACCCTGTTGTCTTTAATTCCACATTTAGCAGCCTCATCCTCCTTAGAGACACTGCAGTATATCCTCGTGAAATAATTACATCACCCTCTAATTCTAATTCTTTAGATGTTGATGGACGCACAATTATAATTTTGTATGATATTTTTGACTTGTCTCGTCTTTCTGAAAATACTTGTTCAACTACTCCCTTAATCTCTTTATATGGCACAATAAAAACAATATGAATCATTGATATTCCTCCATTTTACTTTATTGCCAACCCTCAAGATAAACTCTGTTAAATTTCACTTAATCTAGCAAATAGAATCATCTTTCATGTATATATCATAACATATAATTTTATATAAATTGTAAAATTATGTGCTATCTTACTATAATTCTACTGCAATTCTATACTCTAAAAAAAATATGGGGACATAGCGTCGGCAAACCGTCGTAATGTCCCCATATTTCTTCCAGCAAAAATCTTATTAATATTTTTGTATATACTTCTCTATATTTTAAATCTTGTAATAGACTCCGTTAATTGCTGTGCTGCATCACTCAACTCTTGTGCAAAAGCAGCCAATTCTTCTATACTGGATTGTTGCTCCTCCGCAGAAGCGGTAATTTCTTCAGACGATGCGGCTGTCTGTTGGGATACACTGGAAACACTCTGCATCATTAGAACTGCTTCATTTTTGTTTTCTTCCATCTCAGCAATCCCAGACATAATGTGCTCAACACTTGCTACCAAACTCCCCATAGAAGAAGAAATCTGTTTAAAGATTGATATAGTAGCTACAACCGACTGATTTTGTGATTTAATTGTCTCTTCTGCCGACTGTGCCCGTTCAACAGTTTGAGCAGTCTGCTGATGAGTTGCCTTAATAATAGCAGTTATTTCACGTGTAGCTTCCATGGATTGTTCTGCTAATTTTCGCACTTCATCTGCTACCACAGCAAACCCTCTTCCGGCTTCTCCTGCACGTGCTGCTTCAATAGCGGCATTTAATGCTAGCAGCTTTGTCTGTCCTACAATACCATCAATCACTTTAGTGATTTTATCGATAGATCTGGACTGCTGCTGCAATTGCTGTATATCTGATAAAATAGCTTCAGTTATAGTTGTTGTCTGATGACATTTTTTATCTAAATCCTCAATAGACAGCAGTCCATCTTTCACCAACTTAGTCGTATCTTGAGAAACACTATGGATATTTTTAGCATTATCACTAACATTATTAATTTTCCCTGCTAATTCTTCCATTTTACTGCTGCCTTGTTCTGCATCCCCGGCTTGCTCAGATGCGCCATGCGCTATTT
The DNA here is from genome assembly GCA_050251575.1 of Clostridia bacterium. Taxonomy (GTDB): domain Bacteria; phylum Bacillota; class Clostridia; order SK-Y3; family SK-Y3; genus X23. The sequence goes on along the minus strand of JBFWMP010000148.1, from coordinate 711 downwards.
CCTGTATTGCTGAAGCAATTTCATTAGAGGTCGCCGAAATCTGCTGAGACGTAGTGGCTACCGTATCGGCAGAGCCTGCTACTTTCTGGGAAATCTCTAACACCTGCTGTATAAGTTCACGCATATTTGATATCATCTTTGCAATACTGCCTGTAAGAAATCCCAACTCATCTTTTCTGTGCGATGTAGGATTAAGGGTTAAATCTCCGCTTGCCGCGCCGTCAGCAACATCAACAATCCGATTAATAGTTCTCCCCATTCCTGTCGCCATATATAGGCCCATGCCCAAGGCAACTAATGCTGCTAACAACACCAGCCCTACGGTGAAATATCGAATCACTGTAACTGTCTTTAAAAGTTCTGCACGAGGAATAAGTCCTATCAGAGTATACCCCGAGTCTCCCACCTTCTGATAGACCATAATATGGTCTGCTCCTTTATAAGATACCGTTTCAGAACCCTGCATCTCTTCACTTTGCAATATATTTTGGTAGAAAGCTTGTCCTGCTATATCCGATACATTCTGAGCTGTTTCACCCTCCTTCAAACAGGTAATAACCCGACCATCAGAGCTAATCAAATGGGTTTCAGCTCCATCTCCAATATGAATTTCATCTATTAAGGATTGTATAGAGGAGGCATCGATATCCATTATAAACAATGGATTCTCAACATTTGTGGAAAAGCTTGAAAGAGTAGCCACTCCTGATA
>JBFWMP010000147.1:0-6965 GCA_050251575.1 Clostridia bacterium | reverse complement strand
ATTCATCGATATCTATGGATGTTTCAAAATTCATAACTTCTTTACCGTTACAGGTACATATTACATGAATATAGACATGATTTTTTATTAGTTCTTCAATTAATCTTTTTGCATATATACTTCCACTGGCACCGGCAATACCGACCACTATTCTCTTCATGTCCAATCTCCTATAAGTTTTTTATGAATATGCTGTGTTAGCTTAGCATACAAGAATCAAAAATTTCAAAGCTAAGCTCTATAAAGTGTTAAAGATGTTACCTTAATAATCCGCTTGCGTTGTCATCCTGAACGAAGTGAAGGATCTGAAGCACAATAGTAAGATTCTTCGCTACCGCTCAGAATGACAGCAACTCGCTTCGTTGAATAAATAAAAACATAAATTTATCTGCTGTGTGAATTCTTTTTCACATTATATGTAGTACAACATGTTAGATTAACGCATCAATCACTCCGCACATTAAAAATACAATACTTACCAACTGATTTATGCTATAAGAGGCTACCTTTACATTGGATAAATTATCCGGTGAAACTATCTTATGCTCTACTATAAATAAAATGGATATAGACATTAATCCTATGTAATAAATTACTCCAAGCTGATTGCTTAAAGCTCCCACGACGAATAATAACACTAATGTTACTCCGTGAAAGAAGGCTGCAATATGCAGCGCATTCTTTACGCCAAATTTTGCGGGTATTGAATGAATTCCGTTAGCAATATCAAACTCATAATCCTGTGAACCATAAATAATATCAAAGCCTGCGACCCAAAGAGTATTCGCTGCACCAATAAACAGCGGCAGCCAAGAAAGTTTTCCAGTAATTGCGAGCCAGGCTCCCACAGGGGCAGCGGCAGATGTAACACCTAAAACAAGATGACAGGTCCAAGTAAACCGTTTCGTATACGAATAAATAATCATTAGAAATAATGCTATAGGCGAAAGTAGCGCACATAGTGGATTCAGCATAGCTGCTGCAATCACCATTATGAGAAAACATACTGAGACAAATATAATGACTTCCTTTTTTTTCAGCATTCCTTGGGGAAGCTGCCTCACAGCAGTACGTGGATTCTTAGCATCGATTTCAGCATCTATCACTCTATTTATAGCATTTGCACCGGTTCTTGCACCCATAAAAGCAAGTAAAATCCAAAATACTACATAGGGAGAAGGCACGCCCTTGCTTGCCAAAAGCATTGAGATAAGTGCAAAGGATAAGGAAAAGATAGTGTGAGAGAACATAACAAGTACTCCATAGTCATGAGTCTTTTCTATGACCTTATCCAATACCATATTCAGTCCATCTCCTTGTAACAAGTTCCTTAATATCTTTTGTCATTTCAATGTCATCAGGCCATTCTCTAGTATGCCCTTCAGTTACCCACTTTTTAGTAGCATCTATACCTATTCTGTGCCCGTAAAACGGAAGATTTGATGCATGATCCAGGGCATCTAAAGGACCTTCAGAAATAACTACATCTCTTTTTGCATCTATATTGTTAAAAACTTTCCATGCCACAGTAGATACGTCTTTTGGATCTACATTTTCATCTACTACAACAATCATCTTTGTATACATCATTTGCCCAATTCCCCATAGCGAATTCATTATTTTTTTAGCGTGTCCAGGGTAACGCTTGTTTATAGAAACAATCACGCAATTATGAAAAACACCTTCAAGGGGAAAATTGATGTCTGCAATTTCAGGATACTGCATCTTAAGCAAAGGTAAGAAAATTCTCTCTGTAGCCTTTCCCATATAGCAGTCTTCCATAGGCGGCTTACCTACTACAGTGGCAGGATATACGGCATTCTTCTTATGGGTTATGCAGGTTACATGCAGTACAGGGTAATAATCTGCGAGAGAATAATATCCCGTATGATCCCCGAAAGGTCCCTCAAGCCTTAAATCCTCATGAACGTCTACATAGCCTTCGATAATAAACTCAGCATCAGCAGGAACGTATATATCATTCGTTATAGACTTAACAAGTTTTACCGGAACTTTTCTTAAAAATCCTGCCAACATCATTTCATCAATCATTTTTGGAAGCGGCGCTGTGGCGGAATATGTTACGGCAGGGTCGCATCCAAGAGCAACAGATACAGGCATCTTACCGCCTGATGCCTTATATTTCTCATAAATTTCTCTGCCATCTTTATGTAAATGCCAGTGCATTCCTGTAGTATTCTTATCGAATACCTGAAGCCTATACATACCCATGTTTTGAATACCATCTTCAGGGTCTTTGGTTATAACAATAGGAAGGGTTATAAATCTCCCCGCGTCATCGGGCCAGCACTTTAATATAGGAAGAGTAAACAAGTCAGGATCATTGTCAACAACTTCCTGACAGGCACCTTTAGAAGGCAGTTTTATCGGAAATATCATTGCCATCCTAGCCAGCCGTGGAAGGGATTTGACTTTCTTCATGATTCCTAAATAATTTGACATATCTATAAACTCTTCAATATCATTACCGATATCATCAAGCTTTTCAACACCAAGCGCCATGCCCATCCTTTCATAGGTGCCCATTGCATTGATCAGTACAGGATACCGAGAACCTTTCACATTTTCAAACAAAAGAGCAGGACCGTACTGCTTAGATATCCTGTCTGTAATCTCAGTAATCTCTAATTCTGAATCTACTTCTGCTTGTATCCTTTTGAGCAAACCTTCTTTATCCAAATGCCTGATGAAATCTTGCAAGTCTTTATAGAGCATGTAATTACTCCTTCAACAGCAAACTTTTCTGCGAGTATAAAATAAAGAATACACTGTATTATTGTCACAAAATAGTAATAATAACCCATATTTTCAATTTCTCATTTTACAACTTCTCCATTTATATATTCCCGAGATAGACTATTCAACCTACACTTGAGGATACGACCCTCCAGCTTTTCACTTGCAGGTGCAATTACCCTGATATAGTTTGCAGTCAATCCTTCATAGCTTCCGTCTATATCTTTTACAGACTGTTCAAATAACACATCCATTTCAGTATTGAGAAATCTTTTATGAAACTTCTGTTCATTTCTCTCGGATAGTTCTATCATGATCTTGCTTCTTTTTTCCTTCTCTTCTGAAGATATCTGATTCGGATAATCTACGGCAGGTGTACCTTTTCTGGGAGAATATTTAAAAACATGAACCTTACTGAATCCTATCGCATCCACAAATTGTCGGGACTTTTCGAATTCTTCTTCTGTTTCTCCCGGGAATCCAACCATAACATCGGTTGTAACAGCTACATCTGGAAAGTGCTTTCTTAGCCTTTCAACGACTGCTTTATAGTCTGCCGTTTTATATTTTCTGTTCATTCTTTTCAATGTCTCATCACAACCACTTTGCAGAGAGATATGATAGTGCGGACATAATTTAGGTAAATCAACTGCAGCAGCAACGAACTCATCAGATAGTGTCATCGGCTCTATCGAGCTCAATCTTAATCTCTCTATGCCTTTTACAGCATGAACGCGTTGAATAATATCAATAAGATTCGTATTCTTTAAATCCTTACCATAAGAAGCAACGTGTATACCTGCAAATACAATTTCTTTAAAGCCGTTTTGTGCTAATTGCTGCACTTCTTCCACCACATCCTCCGGTTTTCTGCTCCTAACAGGTCCCCGCGCATAAGGAATAATACAATAAGAGCAGAATTGATTGCAGCCTTCCTGGATCTTCAAAAATGCTCTTGTTCGTCCCTTATAGGCAGTTACATGCATATTTTCGAACTCTTTATTACTCATTATATCTTCAACTGCATTAATCTGTTCTTTCTTTTCTTCCAGTTCATTAATAAAGTCAACGATTTTTGCCCTGTCCTTAGTCCCTATAATCAGATTCACGCCACTGATTTTGCTTATCTCCTCAGCTGCCGTCTGTGCATAACAGCCTACCACAGCAACAATGGACTGTTCATTTAGTTTCTTTGCCCGTCTTATCATTTGTCTTGATTTTCTATCTCCAAGATTAGTAACTGTACACGTATTAATAACATAAACATGAGCATACTGGTCGAAATCTACCGTCTCATATCCTGCTTTTTCAAATAACTCGATCATTGCTTCGGTTTCATATTGATTAACCTTACATCCAAGAGTGAATATGCTTACGGCCTTTTTTTGTCCATATTTTTTATAAAACTCCTCACTATCAAGAGCTAAGTTAAATTTTTCATTATTATTTTCAATCATTTCATAGTATCCTTCCATTATTATTAAAAACTTCTTAATTATTATTACCAATACTATTCTACAATAAGTATTATTATAATGCATTATCCATTATTTTTCTAGTTACAGATAATTGCGGACAACCACAGATCGCCGCTACGCTATTCTTCAATTGTCGTAGGGACGTATGGCAATACGTCCGCTGTTCTATATTTTCGGCCGTATATCCATACGGCCCTACTATGTACATGATACGGTTTTTATCTATTACTTGCGGAACGGTTATGAACCGTTCGAGAGTACTGAAAAAGTCCGTATTCTGTCATTCTGAATGAAACAAAGTGAAATGAAGAATCTTAAAAGTTGCTTAAATGCTAAGATTCTTCGCTGCGCTCAGAATGACATTTTGGGGAGTTTCCAACGGCATTTGACTTTTTCAGTGGTTTCGAACCGTTTCCTACATCAATACAATACTAATAAAAATTGATAGAACATCTCATCTTACAATGTAACCCTGCCGACAGCTGTTGCAATTACTTTGATTCCCAAAAAGATTTCCGTCTTATCTCTTGCTTGAGCTGCATTCATTACCACATCGGATGTAACAGTAATATCACCAAAAGCACCGCGCATGATCGCTTCATCTTTGGCTGTTACTTTTGCCTCATTTAAGGCAATTTCAACTGCTTCATCCTTGTCAGCCGTATAGCTGTTTTGGGACTTCCCATAAACAATATATCCATTAATTCCGGCAGTAGAATGTCTCGGCTTAATTTCAATCTCACAAGTCGCCGTAATGTTTCCGACTATAGAACCTAACGCATTTGCTACACCGGCATTTTCGGGAATAATACATTTTGTACCTAATGCTTTTGCGACATCAGGCAGAAAAATGTGTATTGGTGCACCAATACCGACAAGCGTTGAGCAAGTATTAAAGTCAAAGCTTAAAAATTCATTTTTCTTGCTGCTTTTCGCCACTTCCCAGCTTTCAGAAACAAGTGTCTCAAGCCCTGTGCTAAGACCGTTCTTTTTAAAATAAGGATACTTATCTTCTAAAAGCATTCTCACGATGTTGAAATAAAGTGTCTTTTTGACCTTGTCATATACCATATCAGCGAGAGTATCTGTTTGTACATCAATACATGCTGCGACAAATTCAGCACCCAGTTTCGCCGCTTCAGAATTATATCTGTCAAAATCCCCTTTTATGTGCATTATGTCTGTTGGTGTAAGACCACAGCGTATAACAATGCCTTCTTTTTCTAAACGCTCCATTTTCAAATTATAAATATCAGTTCCTGTCGCTTGTGCAGCATCGGTAAAAATAAGTGGTCCGTTTTTAATAGCCTGACAGAAAGCTATCTCTTCTTTTGTATAATTAAGATTATTGGAAATGTCTTTCACCAGATAGAAAAATTCATGTAACAGCAATGTGTGCTTCCTTTTTGTATTAATCAACTCTTGCAGTTTTTCAGTAACATAGGGCCATTTATCAGCTGCTATTGACAATGGAATCACGCGGTACGGCTCAATAACCATCTTTCCATAGTTATCAAACCTTACAGCACTGTCTCCCCCTAATCCAAAAGTATCAATATATACACCTTTTACAAAGGTTCGCCATTTTCCTACATTGATACCGTCCTTTGCTTGTATGGGTGTACCTCCCTTAACAATAGCAATATCTGTCGTCGTTCCTCCCATATCAATAATAAGGCTGTCTTTTTCATTTGCTAATTCAATCCCGCCCATGACACTGGCAGCCGGGCCACATAACAGTGTTTCCACAGGGCGGACACTAGTAAACTTTTCTGACATGAGGCTTCCGTCACTTCTTACTATTACAACAGGAGCATCAATATCTCTGTTTTGAAGAGCCGTCTTAATAGCTTTCAGAAAATCTGCGATAATAGGAATAAGTCTTGAATTAAGCAGTGTACTGGACCCCCTTTGGATAGAATTGAGATCTGAAAAGAGCTCATGTCCGCAAATTACCGGTATACCATATTTCTCAGTTATCAATCCTTTTGCTTTCTTTTCCAATACAGCATTATTTTTCATAGCATAAATCTCAACAATACCCACTGCATCAGCATCTTTTAACCACTCATTGCTATTTGCTATGAAAACATCCCAATCTGGTTCCTCTGTAATTTCTCCATTAAAACTGCCTTTGCCATTTAAAAAATACATTTCCTCGACATTGGGTAGTCCATAGTTGTTACCAACATTAGTAACAACTGTTTTGTCAACACCGATAAATAACAATTTAGCACGTCCGCCTTTATTCTCAACGCAAGCATTTGTTGCGAGTGTAGTAGAAAGAGATATAACCCCTGCTTTTTTAAGCATATCGGATGGAAGTTCATCAAGCGCATTACCAATACCGACAGATAAATCTTCTTTTGTGGTTAGCGCTTTTGCTGAACCCAATATCTTTTTTTGATTAAAATCATATATCACAGCATCCGTATATGTACCACCTGTGTCAATCCCTATTCCTATTCTCATAAACCCTACCCCTTTTCATAAAAGTATCTGAATTTCTATTTATCATTTGTCATACTCGCTTGTCACTTTGGAGAAACTATCTCTATACTGATCTCATGTTATATCGAATATTATATAACTGTTTCGTTGCTTACGCACTATAATTTATCATAGGTTTTTGTAATATTTCAATTATATTAATTTATAAAAACATAATACAATATACATTGACTATTCATTTTTTAGACTGTATTATTAAGTCAGGTAATTGTTGTTATT
>JBFWMP010000146.1:0-6977 GCA_050251575.1 Clostridia bacterium | reverse complement strand
TTTTTTAATGTAAATATAAATAGCAATGTAGTTATACCTGCTCCTACTGCTGCTTCTGTAATCGCCAAATCCGGTGCATTAAGCTGCTGCCATAGAATGGCCATCACCAGACTATAAGCTGTAAAGACGATAATCGCCCCCAACAAACTTCTTATTGCTGATACTGCAATTGCAGCCCCTATTAAAAATACCATCATAATAATACTAAATGTCTCCATACTTATTCACTCCATTATCTTTTTCACTATGTCTCTTGATAAATACTGCTTTTGCAATCATATGTGTAGCAGTTGGATTTGTTGTCCACAGAAATATTAATACCAGCAGCAGTTTTAAGCTTGAATAATTAAATCCACTGTATATCATCAATGCAATTAAGCATAGAATGGCTCCAAGGGTATCACACTTTGCCGCGCTGTGAGCCCGGGTAAACAAATCGGGAAATCTCAAAAGTCCTATTGTCCCTACTCCAAAGAAAAACAACCCTCCCGAGAGGAAAATACCTATTAAAACAAGTTTCATTCTTTATCCTCTCCCGTCTTTTCAATATAATCTGCTATAGCAATGGAGGCAATAAAGCTAATAAGTGCATAAACCAATACCACATCAATAAAATAAGTTTCCTTTAACATAAAAGAAACAATAGAAATCAATACAATTGTTTTAGTGCTGATTACGTTTATCGCCATCAATCTATCCACTGCGCTAGGACCCTTAATAGCTCTTATCACACATAAAAAAATGGTAAAAGATAAAAAGATGATTCCAAATAATAGTAAATAATTTGCCATCCCTCTACTCCTCTATCTTTAAAAGTATCTTCTCAAGCTTTGAATCTAAAACATCCTGTATATGTTCTTTTTGAAGACAATGAACAGTTAAAAGATCATTCTCCATAAAAACAGTAAGTGTTCCTGGAGTAAGCGTAATAGAATTTGCAAGTATTGTCCTGGCTACATCCGATCTAAGCTTTGTTTTATAATGTATAAACTGAGGAGTAATATTAAGCTTACGACTTAATACGATCTTGGCAACCTGAATATTCGCTACTATAATCTCTCGAAGTAAAACTACTAAATATACAAACATATACCGTATCCCTGTAAAAGTCCAAAACTTTTCAGGTGTTGCTGCCTTATGCTGCTTATTAAAATAGTACACCCACAAACAGACCCCTAACCCAATCGCTACTGACTCAGAAGTAATCTTTTCGGTCAAAATAATCCAAAAGGTTAAAAAGAATATCATGCTTGTTAAAAAGCTTTTCATTATTTATGCACCTACTTCCATATTAATATAATGCAATATTCATGCCAACTTTTTAAATTACTCGAATATTTTTTACAACCACTGATACGACTGCGTTACAATAATCTATATTTCAATATAACAAGAAGAAGATTGGGTAAATACCCAATCTTCTTTAAGTACGTCCCATTTTGATACACTTTTGCCTTTGTGAAGGTGCCTGCCAATGTACCATAACGGGACGCATGTATTATTTTGATACATCTATAGATGATATTTATCTAATTTCCTGTATAATGTACTTCGCCCTATACCTAAAGTCTTTGACGCCAATGCCATATTTCCATCCATTGCTTGAAGGGTTTTTATTATTGCATTTTTTTCAATATCCTCTAAAGTTAAGAGCTCTACACCAGACTCCTGTTCTTCCTCAAGGACATCCTTCGTCCGAATATAACTAGGCAAATGTTCATATCCCAAAGCAGTATTATTTTCCACCATATTAATGGCAAGCTGCATCACATTTTGAAGCTCCCTGACATTTCCCGGCCAGCTATAATTGATCATTCCTTCATAGAAACTGTCACTCACGCCTGTAATCTTTTTGCCTAGATTTGCACTGATTCTATTCAAAAAGTAATCTATAAATATTTTAATATCCTTTTTCCTTTGTCTTAAAGGCAAAATATACACAGGCATCACATTCAACCTATAATATAGATCTTTTCTAAAATTTCCTAGTTCCGCTTCTTTCTTCAAATCCTTATGTGTTGCTGCAATCACGCGTACATCAGTAGGAATCACATGGTGCCCGCCTATTCTTACAATTTCTTTAGTCTCCAACACCCGCAGCAAATTTGTCTGCGTTTCCAGAGGCATATCGCCTATTTCATCCAAGAAAATGGTCCCTCCATCAGCAAGTTCAAACTTACCTGGATGTCCACCTCTTCTTGCCCCTGTAAATGCCCCTTCTATATATCCAAAAAGCTCCGTTGCAACTAAATCTCTTGGAATTGCTGCACAATTTAAAAATATAAAAGGTTTATTCCGTCGTGGACTTTTATTATGTATGCTATGAGCAAACATCTCTTTTCCTGTTCCACTTTCTCCCATCAGTAATATTGTGGCATCACTGTCAGCAGCAGCAGCAGCCAGTTTAATCGTATCTTTAATCTTTTTGCTTTCACCTAAAATATCATCAAAGGTATACGTCGCCTCAGCCCCTACAATCTTATTAACCAGCTTATGCACTTTTCGTGCTTCCTTAAAGGTGATAACAACTCCCTCGATTTCATTGGTCGTCATATCCTTTATCGGTGTTACATTAATGATGCAGGAGATCTTTCTTCCTTCTTTATTCTTAAAATAGACTTCAGATTCTTCATATCTTTTACGGCTGCTGATAATTCTAGAAATTTTATAAGTGGTTGTCTTATCTAAAATGACATCAATGCTTTTCCCAACGATATCCTCCTCGTTAAACGATAAAAACCTTCGTGCAAACAAATTGATGTCCATCACCATGCCCTTGTTATTAATTGTAATTAATCCTTCTGAAATTGATTCCATAATTGCATAGAAATGCTCATTTGCTATTTTTAACTGCTTGTTTGTCTGCTCCAGTTTCAATTCATTTTCTATAGCCTCTGCAGCAGCCACTACCATCCCTAATGTATGTGGATGTACATTTTTACATGGACCCGTCGTGCTTAGTATTCCAATAATCTTATTTTTATCATCTCTTATTGGGTATGCAGAAGAAGTCCATTCATGGTATTGCTTGCAATAATGCTCTGCTCCAAGCACCTGCATCGCTTCACCCGTAACCAATGAAGTCCCTATCGCATTCGTACCGATAGACTCTTCTTTCACATTACAGCCTATATATAAATTCAGATTCCCATATTGTTCAATAAGACCTTCGTCTCCTAAAAATTCTATGATATAACCGTCTTTATCTGTTAATCTTACAATTAATCCGCTGCTTCCGACAAGCTTATACATACTCTCCATAAAGCGCCCTGCAGTTTTTATTAAAAAACTGGACTGCTGTTGTCTTATTACCAGCTGCTCATCTGTTAACCTTTTTTCTATTTTATCTATCCACGGACTCACATGATATTTTTTACTGCGCAGCCATGAATCGGCAATAACATCCCTTACCAGATTTCTATCCAAAATCCCTTCATATGTAAACGATTCCCATGCCTTTATAGAATTTTTATTGCGAACTAAAAGCTTTTGACCGGGCAAATAAATCTTCCTTCCTTGTTGCAAACAATTATAATACTAAACCTATATAATAATTCTACAAAAAATACTTAAATCCTGCAACATGAATATAATAGTTAAAATTTAGAATTCAACAGATTGATTATTCATTATTGTGTATAGCTAGCCATGTCGAAACACAAGGAAAACACATTCATATTTATTTGAAATATGCTAAGAATATTTAATGCAGTGCAAATACAAAACAAAGGAGAACTTAGCAATGAAGGAGAAAAAAAAGGATAAAGACATAGTAAAAGATGCCATAGGCGACCCGGCTTTTTATAACGATCAAATAGATGAAAATAAAGAGCCAATGAAGGCTGTAATGGAAAATAAGAAAGACGACAAAACAAAAAATAGTCTTTCATGATTAAAATTCTCGCCGTCGTAAGAATTTTAGACTGCTGGCAAACTAACGTTGTCAGCAGTTTTTTAACACAAACTAATTTAACACTTCCATTTACATATTGTTTCTTCGAAAATATCCACTAAAATAAATAAGCCAAAGCCTAAAAGGCTTATTACTACAATTCCTGCACACATTCCTATATAGTCAATTCTAGTCCAGGCATCCAGAATATAATAACCTATACCATACTGCGTTCCGTAGCCTTCAGCAAAAAATAAAATAGAAAGAGCGGTTCCAAGGGACAGTCTTAAGCTTGTAAGCAATTCAGGCAAAATGGCAGGAAGGGTGATATGTATAAATATTTGGAACTTTGAAGCCCCAAGACTTCTTATAGAATCATAATTTCCTGGGGGAATATTAAGTACTGCATCTCTTACTGCTACAATAATTTGAAATACTAATATCAACACTATAATAATAATCTTAGAGGTATCTCCTAGACCAAACAGCAGCATTACCATTGGTAGTAGTGCTGTTTTGGGTATAGGATACGTAAAGTAAACCAATGGATTCAACATCTTATTCCATATGCTTGAGTAGGCCATAAGCAATCCTATAAAAGTTCCTAAGGCTAAAGATATGGCAAGTCCGCTTCCTACTCTGTAAAAGCTTACTAAAACATGTATGTATAGCTTTTCACCATATAAATTATTCATATTAAGATATATGTCTGTAGGCTTTGGAAGCACCTTCATATTGACTATTATTGAGAAAACGTACCACAAAATATTAAATATTATAAAACCCTGCAAGAACATTTTGATTTTTCTTTTCGTTTTCATATCTTCCATCCCTTTTTTACAATACCTCTTAAATGTGATGATAACCATAAGTATTCTTCATTTTGTCTTAAGTTTACAGTATTAAATAGAGGATTATCAATTATTTCAGCTATGGTACCCGGACAGTGTGACATGATTACAATTTTCTTTCCAATATAAATGGCCTCTTCAATGCTATGGGTTACAAATAATGTGGTAGGGTTATATTGGTTCCATATGTCCATGAAAAGCTCCTGAGCTTCTTCTCTGCTAAAGGCATCTAATGCAGAAAAAGGTTCGTCCATCAACAGCAAATCCGGATTCATTATAAAAGCTCTGGCTATTGCTACTCTTTGTTTCTGACCTCCGCTTAATTCACTAGGATATCTGTCCTTCAACGAATGAATGTCTAATTTATTCTGTATGTATTCAATTCTTTCACTCATAACGCTGTCAATAGTTTTTCCTTTTATCTTTAGAGAAAGAAGGCAGTTCTTTTGAACATTCTTCCATGGAAGCAGTCCAAAGTTTTGAGGTATAAATCCAATATCATGCTTCTTTGGATTTACTTCTTCATTATTTAATAGTACTTTCCCCTGATAATCTTTTATGATTCCGCTCAGTACGTGCAGCAATGTGGATTTACCACAGCCAGAAGGTCCTATAACTGCATAGATAACCCCGGCTTTAATCTGCATATTTATAGGTCCTAAGGCATTGACTGACTTTTCTTCAGAGCTGTAGCTGACAGAAAGACTGTCTATCTCAAGCATAGATACCTCCATAATGCTACTTAATCCCTATATCATTTACTAACTCCTTAGGGTCTAGCGTTTTGGTAAGAAGTCCTTTGCTTGTAGTCCAATCAACAGCAGACTTCACTTCATCTTGTGATGGAAGTATATTCTTTCTAAACTTAGGTAAGATAATTTGTCCTTTTAAATCATCAGGATATCCTGCAGTACTCATAACGATAGCTTCATATTCAGAAATCGGCGTACTGTTTATATAGTCCACAGCTTCATTATAAGCTCTAAAAAATGCTTTGATTTCAGCACTCTTTTCATCTATTGACTTTTGCATAAAAGCTGTTACTGATGGATAGGAAGCCAGCTTGCTCGCACTTCCAAGAAGTATTCCTCCATCTTTTACCGCAAGGGTAGAGAAAGGTTCAGGAAGCAATGCTGCATCCACCTTGTTGTTCCGCAGCATCTCAAGTCTTGTAGGTATGGCAGGAACCATAATTTTTTCTATATCGGTGGGGTTTAGTAAATTCTTTTCCAATATCTTATCGAGAGTGTATTCTATGGCAGTTTTTTCTGATATAGCTACGCTTTTATCCTTTATATCATTTACAGATCTTATTCCTGAATTAGGACTTGCTATAAGCATAAAATCCCCGTCAGTAACTCCTGTTATCTTCACATTAAAATCTGCGTTTTGATACAAACAAATAGCAATCTCATCACAAATTATTCCATCCAGGTTTCCGGCTTGAAATGCAGCATCCCTGTCTTTTGAGCTTTTAAAAGGTTGAAAGTTAACATTGACACCTTGTTTCTTAAAAAATCCTTTTTCATCGGCAATTACAATGGGTACTACATCAATAGAACTTATTGCACCTATGTTCAGGGTTTGTTTTGACATAGCCCCGGTGTTTTTTGCAGGTAAACAAGCGGAAAGTGACAGCACTAGAACGCAAGTAATGACTACAGCCAATATTCTCTTTAATTTAATCAATCGAACCCCCCCATTTTTTAAATAGTTTATTTTCTATTGAAAGAGAGTCTAGTATCTTTCCAATAACAAAGTTAATAAGGTCTTCCACCGTTTCAGGTTTATGATAGAAGCCTGGCATTGCAGGAAGAATGGTTACACCAAGCTTTGACAGCCTTAGCATATTTTCAAGATGGATTGCGTTAAGCGGTGTTTCCCTTGGAACGATAATAAGTCTTCTGTTTTCTTTTAATGCCACGTCAGCAGCCCTGCATAATAGATTTTTAGATAGACCGTTACTGATTTCAGCCAATGTTGCCATGGAACACGGAAGTATAATCATAGAATCAAATTTGAAAGAACCACTGGCAACTTCGGAAAATAAATCATTTATATCCTCCAGCTTAATATAGTTATATTTATTCTTTAATTCTTCTATCCATTCATCGATATCTATGGATGTTTCAAACTTCATAACTTTTTTACCGTTACAGGTACATATTACATGAATATAGACATGATTTTTCATTAGTTCTTCAATTAATCTTTTTGCATATATACTTCCACTG
>JBFWMP010000145.1:0-6995 GCA_050251575.1 Clostridia bacterium | reverse complement strand
TGGAATTTCGATATGACGAGAACGCTGGATGCTGATTCTATTTATTATATTAAAGTGGGAACCTACGGTGTGGGTGAATACGGTGTGGTAGTTGAAGGCGGGAATGCTGATGAGAATACTGCTGATTTCATAGAAGTATCAGGAACTATTTCATTACCGGAAGGTATTGTAGCAGATGAAGATATAGTTGGAGCAATTGGGTTGATTGAAAAAAGTTGGATCGAACAGGATGGAAGAGCTGAATATAACCCGGGAAAATCAGAGAATTTTATAATGACAGAGGGCACTTCCGATGTATCATATACGCTAAAAGTTCCTTCGGGCAAAGAATATATATTAGGTTGTCAATTAATATTTGATCCAGATGATTTAGAATATATACTATTAGAATATATACCATTAGGATTGTATGGTAGTAATGGTACGGTAACAAATATTGATGAAGCAGAAATAATAACAACTACGCAAGAGGCTAATATGATATTGCTCCCAAAAGCTTCTGTTGAGTCTCCTGAAAGGGCTTTTGATACGGTAGAATCAGCAGGTGAGCTTATACCTGGCTCTAATATTACAGAGAAAGTTGACTATGTCTTAGATAGAGATTTTTATCATATCACGGTATCAGACCCTGGGTATTATATGTTAGATTTAAAGATTGATGGACTGGATGATATGATCAACAATAGGAGAGGGGCGCCAATTGAAATTCGTTTTATGGATGCTGAAGGAAATGACTACTATTTTTATAGGGTTCCTGAATTAATATATGCAGATAATAAAATAGTGGGTATGAGTTTGATTCAAGAGCTATCGGTGGGGGACTACTATTATGTAATAACTTCTTCTGATATGGACAGTGTGGATAGATTAAAACTTTGTGAGTATGAGCTGAGTTTTAATAAAGCATCTCAAATTACTTGTGATATTAGATTGCCCGAAAATCTGATTAATTATGACGGAGTATTTGGTTTGTATGATAATCAGGGAATGGGCTATGTTTTGGATCCAGAAGCATATTACGGCGATCGTTCCGTATTAGATGATAGTGGGAAAAAGAGTTCTCTTTCTTATGAAGCGCAAGGGAACAATAATGAATTCCTTTCCTTGTTTGTACCATATGATTCTCAAGCGAGTTATATTTTAGGGTATTCTATGTATACGTATGATGAATATAGTGATATGGGGTATTATGCTCATGAGAATATAGCTGGAATAGATATTGGATTTACAGTTGATAATATGACAGATGCTACTCCAATATACGCAGGTGAAGAAAGTTCGATTTCATTTGAAGTAGAATTTATAGCCGATACAGGAAATGATTCAATGGAAACAGCTTTCATTTTAGTACCGAATACTTTTATCAAAGGTACCATTAACAGAGAAATGGATATGGACTATTTTAAGTTTGATGCTCCTGTAGCAGGTAACTATCAGATATCGTATGAGGGAAACCTTATAGGAAGATCTGTTAAGAAATCTATTCGTGCAGATAATAAACTTGGCCTGTTTGTTTATGAAAATGATAAATGGGTCCAATATGCAGAGGATGTTAAGGGTAATATATCCAGACATTTCTCAGAGGGTGAACATTATATAAAAATTGGTGGAACCCAAGATAGCGACCATTCAACACTAGGACCATATAAGCTTCTGTTAAATTGCTCACCATTTGTAGAGAATGTACATATATCAGGCTCTCCTAAGGTCGGAAGTACCTTAACGAGTGCATATATTTACACAGATGCTGATGGAGACTTGGAAGGGAATAGCAGGTATAGATGGTTAAGAGCAGATAGCATAACCAGTGAGTATTCAGCTATAAGTGGTGCTGTAAACAAGACATATACATTAACTTCCACAGATATTGGTAAATATATCAAGTTTGAAGTATTACCAGTAACTGCAATAGCACCTGAAGTTGGGGAAGCAGTATTGAGCAATGCAGTAGGCCCTGTTGCAGCGGTAAGAACTGGTGGCGGCGGCGGTGGAGGTGGCAGTAGTTCAGGTCAAAAAGAAAATGTTGATAATGCCAAGACTGAGAGTACGGCTTCAGGAAGTGCTGCCTTTACAGAGGGATTAAATGGTAGTACAAATGCAGTATTAAAAGTAGAATCATCTAAGATTGCAGCAATGTTGAATGCCTCCGGCACCTCTCCTGTTAAGATAGATGTGAAGACAAGTATAAATGCTCAAAATGTTGAAATTGTTTTAGCTGCAGATATTCTTGCTAAAACAGATAAGCTTCAGAAGACAGTTGCTATAGAAGCAAATAATGTGTCGTTTGAAATACAACCTAATACATTAGATTCAGATGGTTCAAATGTTGATTTAACACTTCGTGTTGATGAGCTTTCATTGGATGCTGTTCCGGAGGCACAAAGGAACAAAGATGCAACAGCAGATGATGTATCCATGGTATTTGATTTTGGAATGTATTTAGGAGATAAGAAGGTAACAGAATTTAACAAACCTGTTACGATCACTGTAAAGTATGATGCTTCAAAGGTAACTGATACAAGTAAGCTTGGAGTATATTACTATAACGAAAAGGACAGCAAGTGGGAATACGTCGGTGGTAAAGTTAACACAGATGGGACTATTACATTTGAGGTGGAACATTTTTCTAAATATGCTGCAATGGAATACACTAAAACTTTTGATGATATAACGAAGCACTGGGCGAAGAAGGATATTGAGATTATCATTGGCCGACATATTACAAATGGTGTAGATAATAATAATTTCAAGCCAGACTTGAGTATAACCAGAGCTGAATTTGTGACAATGTTAGTTAGAGCTTTGAATCTTAAGACTACTTCGGGCAAGATTTTTGAAGATGTACCTGCTAGTGCATGGTTTAAAGAATATATTCAAGAAGCATACGCAGCGGGAATTATTCGAAATAGTGATAGTGATCATTTTTCTCCTACTGATTTTATTACACGTGAGCAGATGGCAGAAATGCTGGTGAATGCATATTCATATGCTTCCGATAAGAATATTGGAGATATGAGAACAACGCAGCAGATAAGATTCAAGGATGAAGAAATGGCAGATAATTCAGTGGGAAATAGCATTATACTAGCTAATGCATTGAAGTTGATGGTTGGGAATCCTGATGGTACTTTTGCACCTAAGGCAAATGCAACAAGAGCTCAGACAGCAGTCACAATCAGAAGGTTGCTGCAGGAGCTAAAACTTATTACAGAGGAGTCCCTATCCATTGAGATGAATTAGATATCCATTTAGAGCCTGTAAAATATTTTATGTAAAATAAATTAAAAATCTCCTCCTAGGTAAATTTCAATATAAAGCTTAAGAGGAGATTTTATTATATTAATCATTTATTTTATAGACTTTTTGGTGAAGGATTTACGTGTACCCGATTCAATGATAGCTCCCTTAAATACGGTCTTCTTTTCAATTTTAATATTTAGGTCTTGTTCATATTTTCTAATTAATGTTAGTTCTTTTTCAGTAACGATAGATATGGAGACACCCGGTTCATTCACTCTGCCGGTTCTGCCTGCTCTGTGCAGATAATCCTTCGGATTTTCCGGTAAGTCCAGATTGAATACGTGCGATACTCCCTTAATATCTAAGCCTCTGGCGGCTAAATCCGAAGCAACTAGGAAATTTATTTTTCCATTTCGGAATCCTTCTAGCGCTCTTTGGCGTTCTTCCTTTGTTGCAGCGCCATATATGCCATACGCATTAAGGTGATGATACTGAAGCTTGGAGGTAGTTATTTGAATTTGATCACTTTTATTTATAAATATAATCGCTCTTTCAGGATTTATAGCTGTGTTGAGTTTTCTTAGAATTTCAATTTTATCTCTTTGTTCTGCGACGAAATACATATGGGTAATATTCGAATTTACCAAGTGTTTATTTTCAACTTTAATTATTTTCGGATCTGTCATCAGTTCTTTTGCGATATTCAATGTATTAGCATTTATGGTGGCCGAGAAAACCATTAATTGTCTATCCCTCATTGTGGCTTTGATGATCTCTCTGATGTCAGGCAGGTTGTTTTCATCCAGCATTCTATCGCCTTCGTCAATGATAATGGTTTTGATAGTATGTGCAGTTATCTTGCGTTTTTTAATAAGTTCGAGTACTCTCCCGGTTGAACCGACAATAATATGAGGCTTTTCTTTCAGTTTATCAATTTGCCTCAATATGTTCACTTGTGCGATGATTGGTGTAGAAGTAACAGGTATTCCGGAGTTTTGAGACAATAGGCTTATTTCCTTATGGATTTGCATCGCGAGTTCATGGGTAGGCGAAAGAATAATTGCCTGCATCTCTTTTTTACTACTGTCAATTTTTTCGAATAATGGCAGCAGGTAAGCTAATGTTTTTCCGCTTCCTGTTTGTGATTGACCGATGATGTCTTTATTTTGCAGCGCATCGGGAATTGCTTGTATTTGAATATCTGTTGGTATATTTATTTCTTCTGCCTTTAATCCGTCTATTAGCTTTAAATTTAATCCTAATTCTTTAAATGTAGATGTCATATTTTTCTCCTGTTTATTATTCTCATAAGAGTGTACTCAAATAGTATCTATAGTATTTGAGTTTGTCAACAAAATTATTGCTATATCCTTGCTTGTACAAAGAAAAAGTATATATTTCATAGTATTGTTGCTAAGAAAACAACGTTTCAAATTTCGAATGAATGTTAAGATATTGAAACGTTGTTTGTTGAATATTGGGTGTAGCTATTCCAAACAAGCATTATAGGCGGTGACGGAAGAATATCAAATTTGGCATGGATATTGCTATAAATAATGCTATAATGATTAAAATATGTTGATATTAGCAAACTAATGTCGATAGATTATTAGTTTTGAAACTAATCATTTGGTATAGTTTATAGAAATTTATAACTTATTAGGAAGGGAGAAAGCAGGATGAAAGAAAGAATTGCTGAAAGAATAGACAGACATCGCAGGTTTTTAAAGTATGGGGAAACGGATAGACCCCTTGTTGGTTTTTATGTTGGAGGCTGGGAAGGTTTAAGCAGGTATTCGGAAAATTCTGAAAGTCTATTTCCAAAAGGAATCATTAGTGCTGATGACGTGACGACGGATAAGTTTGCTGAAATGTATAAAAACTATGCAAGAAATCTTTTGTATGATGATGATTTTGTACACACATTAGATCCGGTTCCTTCAATTCCTTGGATAGAGGCAGCTTGTGGATGTCCTATCAAATTTACCGGTAAAAACTTCTGGTCACAACAGGTTGGTGTTGAAGGTGCTAAAAAAAGTATAGCAGCAATGCCAATTAAGGATAATCCTTGGATTAAAAAATATGGAGAATTTATAAAATATTTAGCTTCTGAATTTCCTGACTATGCGATAGGCCAGTCAATATTACGAGGTCCGTTAGATGTATTGTGCGCTTTAGCCGGAGATACTGAGATTATTTATGGTCTGTATGATGAGCCGGAGTTCGTGAAAGAAGGTCTTGACGTAATTTCTAATGTATTCAACGAATTCATAAGTGTACAAAAAGAATATACTCCAAAATATCATGGAGGTTACGGTATAGGACAATTTTTCATGTGGGCTCCGGGAACAGTTTGTCGTATTCAAGAAGATGCAATGGCAATCATTACTCCTGACCATTATGATGAATATGTATATGAAGCTGATGTAAAGATAACATCTGAAACGGAGTACAGTCTTTATCATGTACATGCAACAGGAATGTTTATTATGGATAAGATCGTACGCAATAAAAATCTAAATATTATTCAGGTATCCAAGGATGAAGGTGATACGACACTTAGTGATTTGATAGAAGGAATGGAAACAATCCAGAAGGCTGGAATGAGTGTACTGATTAAAGGAAAGTTTGACAAAGATGATATTGATATGATGAGAAAGCGATTGGATAGAAGAGCTCTAGCTTTAGGCTGTGTCGTTGATGACCACAAAGCTGCACAAGAGCTTAAAGAATATTTAGTAAATGTAAACTGGTAAACAATAGACAGACTTAGAGCAAATACCTTCGTGTAAGCAGTAAGCAACACGGAGGTTTTGCTGTATTCGAACGGAAAGATATTTGAAATGCGTTATAAAATGCTTTATGTGTTGAGAGAGGAGTAGAAGCTATGATTAAAATAACATTTATTATTCCTTATAAAGAGATTGAAGAAAAGGTTTATAGATGTTTAGAAGAATTGAAAGAAGAAGAAGTAGTCTTTGAAACCACTCATATCGTAGGGACACGAGAGGCGTTATTAAAAAAATGTGATGCAGATATTGTTGTAGCAAGGGGAATTACTTATCTTGCCCTAAAAGAGAATCTCAAGAATATTTCTGTTATTGAGATTGCTATAACGGGTTATGATATTATGGCGGCAATTCTTGAATGCAAGAAGAGATATGATTCTAAAAAAGTTGCCATTATTGCTTCGGAGTCAATTATTTATGATGTGGGCAGCTTGCAAGAAATTATGAATATGGAGATTGAAGTTTTTAAGATAAAAGATGAAGAAGAAGTAATAGATGCGTTGAATACGGCAAGAGAGCATGGCGATGATACGATTATCGGAGGGTTGACAGCCTACAATTCAGCTGTAGAGTTGGGTTGGAATTGTGTGCAGATTAGAACCGGTGAAGAAGCGATAAAGAGATCTATTAAAGAAGCATTGAATGCAGCAAATGCCGCACGACTAGAAAGAGCAAAGGCAGAGTTGTTAAATACTATCTTAGAAAGTGCGAAAGAAGCAATTATCGCGGTAGATGAAAATGGGATCATCACGGCTTTTAACAAGGCAGCTTATAAAACACTAAATATTCCGCAGAATAGAAAAATCAAGGGGCAGCCGATCAAAGGAATGATTTCAGAATCGGATTTGTTAGAAGCATTAGAAAAAGGGGAAGAAGAAATAGGTGCAATAAAAACGATGGATGGGGTCATGGTGGTTTCAGACCGTGTACCTATAAAGGTTGAGTCTAAAAATCTAGGATTTATAT
>JBFWMP010000144.1:3936-7010 GCA_050251575.1 Clostridia bacterium | reverse complement strand
GACTGCAGCTATCCTTTTAAAGAATTAGCAGGTGTAGGTGTTGCATTTAAGCTGATTCAGGCATTGGAAGGCAAAGATAATGCTCAAACAATTGTTGATACATATTCTGATATGGTCTGCCTTGGCACTATTGCTGATGTTGTACCCTTATTGGGTGAGAATAGATTGATTGTAAGTGCGGGATTACAGAAGATGTCTAATATAAACACTTCTAATATGGGACTGCAGGCGTTGATTAAAATATCCGCTCTTAAGGAGAAGAAAATTACTGCAGGTATGGTGGGATTTATAGTAGCGCCTCGAATAAATGCTGCCGGGAGAATAGGAAGTGCTTTAAGAGCAGTAGAATTGTTTTTGACGGAGAGTGAGATTGTAGCAGATGAAATATCTGCCGAACTAAATGAAGAAAATAGGAATCGTCAGGCAGAGGAAGCTCAGATTTTACAAGAAGCATTAAAACTTGTAGAAGATCTTAATTTAAGTCAAAGGAAAGTTATCGTTTTATCAGGTGAGAATTGGCATCATGGGGTTATAGGAATTGTTGCGTCGAGGATTACTGATAAATTTTATAGACCCTCTATACTAATTTCTTTAGAAGGTAATGAAGGGAAGGGCTCTGGCAGGAGTATCAGTGGATTTAATCTTTTCAAGGCACTGAATGTATGTGAGGAAGATTTGATAAAGTTTGGTGGTCACGAGCTTGCAGCCGGATTAAGTATAGAAAAGCAAAAAATAGCTGATTTTAATGAACATATTATTAAATATGCTGAACAAAATTTGAATGAAGATGATTTAATACCTAGAATAAAAATTGATTATGAAATAAATGTGGAAAGCCTTAAAATAGATACTATCAAACAGATAGAAGTATTAGCACCTTTTGGAATGGGGAATGCAAGTCCAATCTTTTGTTTTAGTCATGCAGATATTACTGATATAAAGACAGTAGGAGACAATAAACATTTAAAGATAAGACTAGAGAAGGATGGTTGCTCTATAGACGCAATAGGCTTTAATATGGGGGAATATGGGCAGCACTTTATTAATGGAGATGTTGTAGATATAGCTTGTTCGTTAGATGTTAATTCATATAATGGCAATGAAAAAGTGCAGCTTATTATTAAGGATATAAAACTCACAGATGATCAAATAAAGGAGTATGAGTATTTTAAACATTTGTATTCATATATAAATGAAAAGCCACAATGTGATTTTTCGAAGTTTCAATGGTCTGAGCAAATATTCAATAGTGTTATTCCAAAAAGGCAAGATTTTATTATAGTATATCAATACATTAAAACTCGTAGTTTAAATGATACATATTCAGATAATGAGTTTTTACTGCACAGACGTATAGCGAAGAGTTATAATGTTCCGATGAATTTTCTTAAAGTAAAAAACTGTCTTGACGTTTTTCAAGAACTCGGACTTTTGGATTATTCAATATGTGATGAAAAAATTACGATATACTTATATGATAACAAAGGAGAAAAAGTCAATATAGAAAGTTCTCGCAAGCTTGTGAACTTAAAAAAAATGAAAGAACGACTAATTCAATGAAATATTAAAATACTAACAAATAAAATCATAAATGAGGAGGATTATTATGAGTTTAAAGGAAAAGTTCAGACATATTATAGATTTTCCAAAGAAAGGAATTGACTTTATTGATATTACTACTGTCCTTCAGGATAAAGATACTTTTAAATGTGCGGTGGACAGCCTGATAGAGAAGATAAAAGATATGGATTTCGATCTTGTTATCGGACCTGAGTCACGAGGTTTTATTTTTGGTGCGCCCATAGCCTATGCTTTAAATAAAGGATTTATCCCTATAAGAAAAAGGGGGAAGCTGCCCTATAAGACGATACAGGCGGCATATGAGCTTGAGTATGGTACAGATGTATTGGAAATGCATGAAGATGCAGTAGCACCGGGGCAACGGGTAATTATCATTGATGATTTGCTTGCGACAGGAGGAACAACCAAGTCTAATATACAGCTTGTTGAACAGCTGGGTGGAGTGGTTGCAGGAATTGTATATCTGGTTGAGCTTGAATTTCTGAATGGCAGAGAGAAGCTTCAAGGATATAATGTGGATTCAATAGTCAAATTCTAATAAGAGATTAGGTCATTCTAAGGGAAAAAGAATATGAATAAATCATTTGTAAAATTGGTTGGAAAAATAAATAAATATAACTCTCAATGTGACTGGGATATGTTGACTAAAGCCTATGAACTTTCAAGAATGGCTCATGAAGGTCAACATAGGATATCAGGAGAACCCTATATTATGCATCCCTTAGAGGTTGCCCATATACTTGCAGACATGGAGTTGGACTGTGAGTCAATCGTTGCAGGTTTGTTGCATGATGTGATAGAAGATACTACACATAGCTATGATGAAATCAAGGATATGTTTGGTGAGGAGGTTGCTCTGTTGGTAGATGGGGTTACAAAACTGGGTAAGATCCCATATACCAGTAAAGAGGAGCAGCAGGTTGAAAACCTCAGAAAAATGTTTCTTGCTATGGCAAAGGATATCCGAGTAATCTTAATTAAGCTTGCTGATCGGCTTCATAATATGAGAACTTTAAAAAGCGTATCCGA
Organism: Clostridia bacterium; assembly: GCA_050251575.1. GTDB lineage: Bacteria > Bacillota > Clostridia > SK-Y3 > SK-Y3 > X23. The sequence continues at coordinate 4,400 of JBFWMP010000144.1, read as the reverse complement.
GGAAAAGCAAAGGGAAAAAGCACATGAGACGCTACAGGTTTATGCTCCCCTGGCACATAGGCTTGGAATCACAAAAATTAAATGGGAGCTTGAGGATATATCACTGCGTTATCTTGATCCAATTGCTTATTATGAAATCGTAGAAAGTATTAATCAGAAAAAGCAGGAGAGAGACGCATATATAAAGTCTATTATAGAGACCATTCAAACACGTTTAACAGAATTGGAAATAGAAAATCAGATTGATGGGCGGTCAAAGCATTTTTACAGCATTTATAGAAAGATGTTTGCCCAAGGCAAAGGGATAGAAGAAATATATGATTTATTTGCAGTCAGGGTTATCGTAGATAGTGTAAAAGACTGCTATGGTGTATTAGGAATGGTTCATGAGTTATATAAGCCGATACCGGGTCGTTTTAAAGATTATATTGCAATGCCGAAACCCAATATGTATCAATCACTTC
>JBFWMP010000144.1:0-3836 GCA_050251575.1 Clostridia bacterium | reverse complement strand
GTTATCGTAGATAGTGTAAAAGACTGCTATGGTGTATTAGGAATGGTTCATGAGTTATATAAGCCGATACCGGGTCGTTTTAAAGATTATATTGCAATGCCGAAACCCAATATGTATCAATCACTTCATTCAACAGTCATAGGACCTGCGGGAAAACCTTTTGAAATACAGATTAGAACGTGGGATATGCATAGAACGGCTGAGTATGGGATTGCTGCACATTGGAAATATAAAGAAGGCAAGATTGGAGGGAACAATCTTGATTCAAAACTAGCATGGGTAAGACAGTTGCTGGAGATACAGCGTGACTTGACAGATGCGGAAGAATTCATGCAGACGCTGAAGATAGATTTGTTTGCCGATGAGGTTTTTGTATTTACGCCTAAGGGAGATGTTATTAATCTTCCGGCAGGAGCTACGCCTATTGATTTTGCTTATTCTATTCACAGTGCAGTCGGTAATAAGATGATGGGTGCGAAAATCAATGGAAAGATTGTGCCGTTAGAATATAATTTAAAGAATGGCGATATTATTGAAATATTGACATCTGCTTCAGTACATGGACCCAGTAGGGATTGGTTAAAGATAGCAAAAACTTCTCAAGCCCGGAATAAGATCAATCAATGGTTTAAAAAGGATAAACGGGATGAAAATATTATCAGGGGTAAGGAATTAATAGAAAAAGAGCTAAAGAAGGTTGGTCTGACGCATAATCAGTTATTCAAGAATGAGTGGGTAGAAATTGTTCTTAAAAAATATAGCTATCAGACCTTGGATGATTTATATGCCAACATAGGATATGGTGGTATTGCAGCATCTAAAGTAATTTCAAGACTTAGGGAAGAACATAGGAAAACTGTAAAACCGGAACCGATTGAATTATTCCCGGAAGAGGTTGAGGAATATGCAGGCAATAAAAGAAAGAAACAAAGCAATAACGGAATTATCGTTAAGGGTATTGATAATTGTTTGGTGAGGCTTTCGCGTTGTTGCAATCCTGTTCCTGGTGACGATATTATCGGTTATATTACCCGTGGAAGAGGGGTATCAGTACATAGAAGCGACTGCTTAAATGTAAGTGGTGAAGAAGAGGAAAAAAACCGTTTGATTGAGGTGCAATGGGAGAACTCTCAAAACGCGTCATACCTATCGGATGTTCAAATACTTGCCCATGATCAAGCAGGGATATTTGTTGAGGTTACCAATAGTGTGGCGGATTCAAAAATACCATTGAAGGCAATGAATGCCAGAACATCAAAGGATAAAATTGCGGTGATCAATCTTACATTAGAGATTACGGATACCGAACAGTTGGATAAAATTATAAAAAGACTTCGTAGGATTAACGGCGTATTTGAAGTAACTCGAAGCAGGCAATGATAGAGCATTAGGAGGGAATAATTTGCGGGCAGTTGTGCAGAGAGTAACACATTCTAAAGTTACTGTTGAAGGTGAAGTTACAGGAACTATTCAAAAGGGTTTAATGGTATTACTAGGTGTAGGACCTAAGGATACAGAAGAAGATATTAAATATATATCGGATAAAATAATAAACCTAAGAATATTTGAAGACGATAAGGGAATGATGAATCTATCTTTGTTAGATATCGAGGGAGAGTTGCTGATAGTTTCCCAATTTACCCTATACGGGGATTGTAGAAAGGGCAGAAGGCCGGGTTTTAGTAATGCGGCACCATCGGAATTAGCTAATCAACTTTATGAACGATTTGTGGAAGTATGCAGACGGCATGGAGTGAAAAATGTTCAAACCGGAGTATTTGGTGCGCACATGAATGTTGATATTTTTAATGATGGTCCGGTAACTTTGTTGTTGGATAGTGAAAGAATATTTTGAGGTGAAGAAATGATTTTAGAGAAGATAACAGTGGGTTCATTGGAAGCGAATTGTTATATGGTTGGTGATGATGACACTAAAGAAATAGCAGTTATTGATCCCGGATCAGAGGAACAGAGGCTATTTGATATTATTCAAAGAAAAGGATATATTGTAAAATATATTGTAGCTACCCATGGGCATGTTGATCATATTAGTGCAATCAGATATTTGAAAGAAAAAACGGAAGCGCCTGTAATGATTCATAGCAATGATAGTGAGTTTTTAATGGATAGCAAGAAAAACTTATCGTCTTTATTAGGATTTGACTCTATCCAAGTTGCTGCTGATATGATTATGGAAGATTCAATGGTATTTTCAGTGGGTCAATATGATTTCAAGGTAATTCATACGCCGGGTCATACGCAAGGAGGAATATGTATTCTATTGAAACACATACTATTTTCAGGGGATACATTGTTTGAGGGTTCAATAGGAAGAGCTGATTTACCTGGAGGTAATTATAGTCAGCTGCTTCAATCTATTCAAGAGAAGTTATTGGTATTGCCGGAAGATACAATCGTATATCCGGGGCATGGGGAAGAAACTACGATAAAGCAGGAAAAGGCATTTAACCCATTCCTATAACTTGAACATTAAGGTGGAATAAAAGTTGAAGATATTTTTGGAAGGACATGAATATAAGCATGACATAGAACTGATGGCACGTATTTTCTTTTCAGAACAGTCGGTCGAATTCGTAGAAAGTGAATATGAAGATGATAATGATAATGATAATGAAGATGTTTATATAAAAAGTATACTAAAAGAAGAGAGTTATCAACTGTTAGCTCTCACCAGTATCCATCATAAAGGCAGTCATAAAGAATACAAGATTGAAAAACAGTATAGTGACAGATTGGACTCTCTTGAATATACCAAGCTATGTAAGACTATTCTTAAACTTTCTTTTTATCATGCTGCTAAAGAAGTGAGTACCGTACAGGTACCATGGGGGACGCTTACAGGAATACGTCCTACCAAGATCATTCATAGTTTAATCGAACAAGGCAAAAGTGGCGAACAAATAGAAAAGCTGCTTTCAGAGCAATATGCAGTAAGCAGTAAAAAGATTGAGTTGGCATTAGAAGTTGCGCGTAATGAATTAAAAGTTCTCAATCAATCTTCAGCCAATCATATAGCACTTTATATAGGAATTCCTTTTTGTCCCAGTAGGTGTCTATATTGTTCTTTTGTATCTAACGCTGTACATAAAACTCAAAAATTTATCGAGCCTTATTTGAATGCATTGGTTAAAGAAATACATTATACTACAAGAATAATAAAAGACATGAACTGGAAGGTAGAAAGCATATATATTGGTGGGGGAACTCCAACTGTACTGGAGTCAAGCCAATTGGAAAGGCTCCTGGATGAATTATGCAAAGATATTGACTTAGGATTGATAAAAGAGTTTACTATAGAAGCAGGAAGACCGGATACAATCACTTCTGAAAAGCTCGCCGTCATTAAAAAATATGATGTAGGGCGTATTAGTATCAATCCTCAGACGATGAATGAGAATACACTTAAAACCATCGGACGGTTCCATTCACCACAAGAAATTGTAAGTTCTTTTCAAATGGCAAGAGATCTAGGTTTTACAAATATTAATATGGATGTAATCGCAGGACTGCCCGGGGAATGTTTGCAAATGTATCAGAATACATTAGAGAGATTACAGAAGTTAAATCCGGAGAATCTTACGGTTCATACCATGAGTATAAAAAGAGCATCGCGATTGAATGAGAAAAAAGATGAATATTCCATTACCCAGGCAAAGACGGTAAATGATATGCTTGATTTTACACAGTATTTTATGCAAGAAAACGGCTTTGAGCCTTATTATATGTATAGACAAAAGAATATACTTGGGAATCTTGAAAACGTAGGTTATTGTAAGCCGGGATATGAGTGTATTTATAATATTCAAATCATGGAA
>JBFWMP010000143.1:2262-7041 GCA_050251575.1 Clostridia bacterium | reverse complement strand
AAAGTCTCCTGATTCGCCGATTATAAAAAATGCGACTAAAGCTTTTATAATCGGAGGATTAATTTGCCTTATAGGGCAGTTGGTAAGTAATTATTTCAAGGCACGAGGCATGAGTACCGATCAAGTTGCCGGGGCGACAGCAATAGTAATGATACTTTTAGGAGCTCTATTAACGGGACTGGATCTATATGATGGCCTTGCAAAACATGCAGGCGCAGGAACAATTGTTCCTATTACTGGCTTTGCTAATGCTATCGTATCACCGGCAATAGAGTTTAAGAGAGAAGGATATATCCTGGGGGTGGCATCAAAAATGTTTGTCATTGCCGGTCCTGTATTGGTATATGGCATCGTAACAGCTATGGCAGCAGGCATTATTTACTTTCTAATAACATTATAATGACGGGGTGGTTGGAATTGAATGCAGCAAAACGTTTAGGCAGTCAGACGGTAAAACTTCAAAATCCACCTTCTATTATTGCTACTGCGTCAATTGTAGGAAAAAAAGAAGGACAAGGTCCTTTAAAGGACTACTTTGATCAAATATTGGATGATGGTTTATGGGGAGAGAATTCATGGGAAAAGGCAGAGAGTAAGATGCTTAGAGAAGCGGTCATAAAAGCAGTGACAAAGGCCAATAAATCTTTAGGAGATATCAATTACATCTTTGCAGGGGATTTATTAAGCCAGTCCATAGGCTCCAGCTTTGGCATCAGAGAATTGGAAATTCCTCTCTTTGGATTATACGGCGCTTGCTCTACGATGGCAGAATCATTGAGTCTTGCGGCAATGTCTATAGACGGAGGTTTTGCAGAGTGTGTTGTGGCTGTCACATCCAGTCATTTTTGCTCAGCAGAGCGGCAGTTTAGGTTTCCACTTGAATATGGAGGACAAAGACCGCCGACATCACAGTGGACAGTAACAGGTAGTGGTGCTGTAGTATTATCTAATGAAGGGAAAGGTCCTTATGTTACACATATTACCACGGGTAAAATTGTTGATTTAGGAATAAAGGATGCTAATAATATGGGAGCGGCAATGGCTCCGGCAGCAGCAGATACGATTTATACCCATTTTCAGGATACAGGATTTATTCCTGATGATTATGACTTAATAATTACAGGAGATCTGGCACAAATCGGAAAAGATATTACACAAGATATTTTACAGAAAAAAGGGTGTAATATCAGCAGGCAATTTACGGACTGTGGATTAAAAATTTTTGATAATAAAAGACAGGATACGCATGCTGGTGGAAGTGGATGCGGATGTTCAGCATCAGTCTTGACAAGTTACTTGTATCAGGAACTTACCAAAGGAAGTTTAAATAAAATTTTATTTATTGCAACAGGAGCACTTATGAGTACAACAAGTGCATTACAGGGTGAATCTATACCGGGAATTGCCCATGCAGTTACAATTCAGAACACATTGGGGTGAAGTTGATGGAACTGTTTAGAGCTTTTATAGTAGGGGGCGCTATATGCGCTGTTGGTCAAATATTAATCGATAAGACTAAGCTTACACCGGCAAGAATTTTGGTGCTGTTTGTTACGCTTGGTGTGATCCTGACTTTTGTTGGGATATATGAACCCCTGGTTGATTACGGAGGAGCAGGTGCTACTGTTCCTATCTTAGGATTTGGATATTCATTAGGAAAAGGTACGATGAAAGCAGTACAAAAAGATGGATTATTAGGGGCTTTTACAGGAGGAATTACTGGAGCTGCCGGAGGGATAGCAGCAGCAATATTTTTTGGATTTGTTATTGCGTTAGTATTTAATCCAAAGGAAAAGACATAATTACAGGGAGGCACATAATTGGAAAAGCGAAAAGTGATTTTGGTGACTGATGGAGATGTGGTAGCAAAAAAGGCAATAGAAGTAGCTGCAAGAAATATAGGTGGTCGATGCATATCCCGTTCAGCGGGCAATCCTACACTTCTCACGGGAGAAGAAATTATTGAGCAGGTAAAAAGAGCACATCATGATCCTGTTGTAGTGATGGTAGATGATTGTGGGGATACCGGAGCCGGTCAAGGAGAAACTGCAATGATGTACATGATAAAGAATGATACCATAGAAATACTTGGAGTGGTAGCGGTAGCTTCTAATGGAAAAGAGGGGAGTAATGTAAAGGTTGATTGTTCTTTTACCAAGGATGGAAAAAAAGTTAATGAAGCTGTTGATAAGTATGGTAATAATTCCTTGTCAGTAAGGATAGGTGGAGATACGTTAAGCGTTTTAAGAGATGTTAAGGTTCCTATTATTGTAGGAGTAGGTGACCCGGGGAAAATGGATGGCAAGGACGATGTGAATATAGGGGCGCCAATCACAACAGCTGCCTTAAAAGAGGTATTGACTCATTCGGAAAGTGGAAAATATAGCATATAATGTCACATAGTAATTATATTATCGTGCAATAATTTAACCAGTTGAAAAAACAACTGGTTAAATTATTGTGTAAGTTTTATATTATGTATTCAATATCATATGATTTCTTAGTTGTAATTTTTGGGTAATATTTTAATATAGGGGGTATATATGATATAATAGAGTACGATTTGGAATATATATTATAGATTGTTATTAGAGGATAATGAAAAGCGACAATATTATGTATATATAATTTAAAATATAGGGGCGATAATATGTTATGTTCAAAATGCAATAAGAATATAGCTGTCATATTTGTAACTAAACTAGAAGGGGGTACTCAAAAGAATGAGGGCTTATGTCTTTCTTGTGCAAAAAAGATGGGTATCAATCCGCTAAATCAGTTTATGGGACAGATGAACATTAATGAGGAAGAGATAGATAAACTTAATACAGAAATGACAGAGTATTTGACAAATGGTTCTTATAGTGACTCACAGCAGCCGAATAATATGGGAAGCCCATTTGAATTTATCAATAAGATATTCGGAAGTGAGAATAGCGTTGATGAGGCTTCTAATGCAGGGGGTCCCTCGAAAGATGACAAATCAACGAAGACAAAAGTGAATGAAAAGAAGAACAAGAAGAAAAAGTATTTGGATAACTTTGGGGTTAACCTGACTGAAAGAGCAAGGAATGGACTTATTGACCGTGTGGTAGGCAGACAAAGAGAGATTGATAGAGTTGTACAAGTTTTAAACAGAAGAACTAAAAACAATCCTGCTTTGTTAGGAGAACCAGGTGTAGGGAAAACAGCAATTGCAGAGGGACTAGCGTTACGGGTAGTTGAGAAGCAGGTCCCGGTGAAACTATACAATTGTGAGATATATTTACTTGATTTTACTTCGATGGTTGCCGGAACACAATTCCGAGGGCAGTTTGAAACAAGGCTTAAGGGGGTCATCGATGAAATAAAGGAAGCTGGAAACATCATTCTTGTAATTGATGAGCTTCATAACATCGTTGGTGCGGGAGAAGCAGAGGGGGCAATGAGTGCAGCCAACATATTAAAGCCTGCATTGGCCAGGGGAGAGGTTCAGGTTATTGGAGCGACAACATTAACGGAATATAGAAAGCATATTGAAAAAGACTCGGCTTTGGAAAGAAGGTTCCAGCCTGTATTGGTTGATGAACCAAGTGTTGAAGAATCCATAGAGATATTAATGGGAATTAAAGATTATTACGAAAACTATCATAAGGTCATAGTCAAGGATGAAATTATCAGAGCAGCTGTTATTCTTTCTGAAAGGTATATTACAGATAGATTTTTGCCTGATAAAGCGATTGATGTTATTGATGAAGCAGGATCTCGAGCAAACTTGAAAAATACAGGTCTTGTTGAATTAACTGTGTTAAAGGAAGAGCTAAAGAAGGTGCAGGAAGAGAAAGAATTTGCTATATCAGCTGATTCCATTGAAGATTATCAAAAGGCTGCTGATTTGAAAGTCAAGGAATGCAAGCTGATTTCTAATATTAAAGAAATTGAGCAGCATACACAAGATGTGTACTTAACTATTGATGATATAGCTTATGTGATAGAGTCATGGACAAAAATTCCTGTTCAGAAGATTACTGAGTTGGAATCTGATAAACTCTTAAATCTTGAACAGCATTTAAATACAAGGATTATTGGACAAAGGGAAGCTGTTGCAGCAGCAGCAAGTGCTATACGAAGAAATAGAGCAGGATTTAGCAGAAGACGCAGACCCGTATCTTTTATTTTCGTGGGACCGACCGGTGTAGGAAAGACGGAGTTAGTAAAGGCGCTTGCAGTAGAATTATTCGATAGTGAAGAGGCCCTTATCAGGCTGGATATGTCAGAATATATGGAAAAACATTCTGTATCAAAAATCATTGGATCTCCTCCCGGATATGTGGGGTATGATGATGCGGGACAGCTTACTGAAAAGGTAAGACGCAAACCCTATTCTGTAGTTTTGTTGGATGAAGTAGAAAAGGCACATCCTGATGTTTACAATATACTGCTTCAAATACTGGAAGATGGAAGAATTACAGATAGTCATGGAAAAGCAGTAAGCTTTGAGAATACTATTATCATTATGACTTCGAATGCAGGCTCGGAAATCAGATCCGGCAATTATGGATTTTTAAGTGATCAGCATGATACGCTTCAAGGAAAGACAAAAAGTATCTTGAAGGAAATCTTCAGACCTGAATTTTTAAATAGAATTGATGAAATTATTGTATTTAATCAGTTATCTAAGGATGATTTGTTTGAAATTATAGGAATCATGTTAAAGGAGTTTGTTGAAGCTGCACAAGAAAAAGGTATAAGTTTTGAGGTTTCAGAAAAAACTAAATATTATATTCTTGAAAAAGGATT
>JBFWMP010000143.1:0-2162 GCA_050251575.1 Clostridia bacterium | reverse complement strand
AAAATAATAGTAGTATATGCGGGTGTAGTTCAATGGTAGAATCTCAGCCTTCCAAGCTGATCGCGTGGGTCCGATTCCCATCACCCGCTCCAATATGCGCCTGTAGCTCAGTAGGATAGAGCAACTGCCTTCTAAGCAGTGGGTCAGGAGTTCGAATCTCTTCAGGCGCGCCATATGGTGGGTATAGCTCAGTTGGTTAGAGCGCTAGATTGTGGCTCTAGAGGCCGTCGGTTCGAACCCGATTATCCACCCCACATTTTAATTAACAGTTAATAATGAATGATTAATAATTATTTGTTGTTAATTAAAGATTCATTGTTCATTGTTAGTTAATAATTAAATACATTGGGGTATAGCCAAGTCGGTAAGGCACCAGACTTTGACTCTGGCATCCGTTGGTTCGAGTCCAGCTACCCCAGCCACATGGGCCATTAGCTCAGTTGGCAGAGCACTTGACTTTTAATCAAGGTGTCCCGCGTTCGAGTCGCGGATGGCTCACCATGAAAAACCTTCTATCTATAAAGATAGAGGGTTTTTTTGCTGCACAAGGAATACTACTCTCTTTATAGAAGTTTGATTTCTTCAGCAACTTGTATATTGGAAATTTATTGAATAAAGCATCAGTCTTTGAAGAAATTGCATATTCAGCGTTTGAATTATCTGTTATAATAGAATCCATGAAATGTCCTGTCTTCATTGGTATTAGTGGTTTCTAGACAATTCTATTATACCAAATTCAATCCACCTTTTGCTATTGATCATATTGACTAATCTGAGGAATGATGGTATTATAAGGCATGTACTGATATTACAAATATACTAGATACCAAGAAAAAATTCTGCATTCCTGTGAGAAAGGAGCTACGATTTATTTAAAGGTTCTCACTGGTGAAAAACTTAACTGGCCAGTTAATTATTTGGTATTATGTAAATCAGTTGATCGCATGAAGCAGTCATGTGAAAAATAAAAGGAGGGTCTTTAATGAAAAGAAAACTGTCAATCATCCTAATTTTAGTCCTGACCATGAGCCTCATAGCAGGCTGCTCTTCCGCAAAACAATATCCTTCCAAGGATATTCAGCTCTATGTCAATGCCGATGCAGGCGGAGGCACGGATTCCATCTGCAGAAAAATCACTCAGATTATTGAAAGCGACTCTGATACAAAATTCTATTTGGTCAACAAGCCTGGCGTTTCTGACTCAGTTGGACCAAGCCTTGTTATGGATGCAAAACCAGACGGCTACACCATAGGTAATGTTAACTATGGATCGGTTGTCACTGCTGTCTTTAACAAAGTGGTTGAAAACTACACCATGGACCGACTGAAGCCCATCGCCCTCATTACTAAGGAGAGCGACGCCATCGTCGTAAGCAAGAATGCTCCTTATAAGACATTCGCTGAGATGATCGATTATGCTAAGGCCAACCCTGGTAAGATCAAGGCCGGCGATCAGGGCATTGGCTCGCGCGTCTACTTGATACTCAACATGATCGAGTCTAAGTATGGCATCAAATTCAATAAAATTTCCTACAGCTCCTCTGCTCCCCAGCGCGAAGCCCTGCTCAGCGGCGAGGTTGATATTATCCTCTCCAGCCTTGGAGACTTCAACTCCATTCTTCAGAGCGGTGATGGCATCGGCATCGTCGAGTTCAGCGCAGTCCGCAATGCGGCCTTCCCTGACGTTCCTACCAGCCTTGAGCTCGGGATGGACGAGAGCTTTATGAGCGGTTCCTTCATCTATATGGCTGCTCCCGCTGATACTCCTGATGAGATTACCAACTACCTCCAGGCTGCTTTCGAGAAAGCGGCAAAGAGCGAAGAGTTCAAATCATGGACAGCTTCTGTCGGCGTTACCCCTAGTTTCGTGGCAGGTGCAGATCTGGATAAGTTCATCAAAGACCTGCAGACAAAAGACTTCAAAGCACTCGAAGAACTTAAAACAAAAGGTCTGCTTAAGTAAAAGGTCTGTTTTAAATAAACCGAAGGATTGCGGCGGATGAAACTCAACCGCCGTAATCCTTCATCCATGTATTTTATTTATAAGGGGGGTTTGAAATGAAAAAATATTACACAAAAGAAGTCCTCACACCAGCAGTAACATTCCTGTTTCTCATACTTTATATATCAGGGGCCGCAAGGCTTTCTGCGCCCATCGTTGA
>JBFWMP010000142.1:0-7063 GCA_050251575.1 Clostridia bacterium | reverse complement strand
ATTTTCACATTCGCTATCGTCAATCATGTCGTGAAGTTGGTTGATGATTTTCTTTGCTATTTTCTCACTATTCGTCATTTTATTTAGCTTTGCCTATATTTGATATTCTTTTAAATGCAACTTGAAGCATATTGTCAAATTCTGCTCTTGATATTTGTCTGCTTTCTAGCTCATTTACTTCAATTGTTCCGCAAGAATACGTGTCTATTTCTATCCTTGAATCTTCGTATCTTGTGTCAATATATATTTTTACACAATTATATGTAACTTCTTCATCGTCTGATGAAATAATTCCAGTGACATATTCAAAAGATGTAAACTCTCTCCTAAAGCACTTTCCAATTAAGTGTTTGTACTTTTCTACGCTTTCTTTTTCAGCTTCTATTCTTGCTTTTGCAAGCTGTTCTTCTAACTCTTTTATTTTATTCATAACCTATAAAATTTGACTGGATTCACTAGCGCAACCAACTTGACCACCAAGTAACATAACCTTTGGTTCTTGATAAATGCTTTCAATGGGAAGTCTTAACGATGGGTTGGATGTGAAATGTGGATCAACAAGCAAAACAAACGACTGTGGATTTGTTAGCTGTATCATCTGAAGGTCTTCTTCTGCCCTATCAAACTCTTGTTCTTCATATACTCTTAAAATTTTAGCTCCAGTATATTCAGTTGAATACTGGCTGGCTTTTTCTAACAACAATAATACTTTGTGCTTCATTTTTATATCTGTTTTAATTTGATAGTGCAAATATATGCAACATTTTTCAATTATACAAATATTTTAGCGAAAAAAAGAGAGGTAAATTACTTCACCTCTCTCTTGTTAATTATATTCTTCTTAATATCAGCACTTTTAGACTTCACATAGTTCTTAATTTTATTTTCAACAACGCGTTCATATTTTTGTTTTAAAAAAGGAGTAAGCTTCATTGCTCTTGGAGCGAAGCATCCTTCTTTCTTATAAACATCAAAATAACGCCAAAATCTAGGCTTCTTAAATAATGGGTCTATTGATGCGTTTGCCACAATCTCGATTACTCCAGCTTCAGGCTCTGGGAATGCTCCAGTTGTGCATGAGCTCATTATGATGTCGTATTCAACTGGAGCCTCGTATTTGATAACAAACCCTAGCTTAGTCTCATCAAACCTTCTTCGTTGCCTTGATCCTACTGGCCTTCCTGTTTTTCCTTGTCTCTGGCTTTTCGGAACTGCCACCGTTATCCTCTGCCCCTTTATCTTCTTTGGTTTTGTAGCCATGTAATCTTTTGTATATTTCTATGTCTTTTTTGACATTTCCTAAGAATCTCATTTTATATTAGATATGTAATTAATATTGAGAATGGCTCTGCTCCATTCACTCTTTTAGCATAAACATTCCTAGTTCCTCCAGCACATGCCCACTCTAGACCTCTGTTGTATTGAACATCTCCAATTTGAACAGTTCCAACTCCACCTATGTTGTAAGGAGGTGGATCTACTACATTAGGAATCTGGAATAATGAACCACCTTCGTTAACTCCAGTGACTCCAACTTCTCCCATAATAGTTACAACGTCTCCATATTGCCTTGCGTAAATAACTTTTCCATTAGAATTAACTGGAGTCCATGGAACAACTTTTAGCTTGGTCTGGTATTTTGTATCTGCTTCAGCTTTAGTGTAAAGAGATTCAGCTGGGTAAGTCTCCTCCTTTTTATAAACTTCAGTCTTTCCGTATACTTCAAGATTTGTCCTTGCAAATGCTCCGTTAATATCTGATAGGTTATTCTCTTTCTTGATAAACCTGTTGTCACATGTATCTTTAGAATAAACGCTTAAATTTTCTCTTGCTGCGTCAGCGCTTTGTATGTCGCTAAGATTCTTAGACTTCTGAAGATATGCTGTAAGTGCTGCTGCAACATCTTCTCCAGTAACGAACCCTTGGCTTCCTGGGTCAATTACACCGCCTGCAATTGAATCTAGTTTATCTCTGTATGCTGTTGAGAAGTTAACGTCTGAAAGAACCTTTGTTCCGTCTTTCATTACAACGTTTCCAGCAAGTGTGTCTAGGGCTGTTTTCTGCGCATATTTGTCAGCTAGAAATGTTCCATTCTCACTTATCGCGCAATTAGTAATAAAAGAAGCTGCCTCAATAAATACCCCAGCACCAGATTTGTTTCTAATGTATAGGTTTCTATTTGTTGAGTCGTCAAATCCAATTATTCCAGCTGCAATGTCGTTTTTATCTGTAAACTCAATGCGCTTCATATATGCTTCTTCAGCAAGCGCATTTGAAGAGCTCTTTAACGTCAGACCAACAGCGCCTGTGTGAGAATTAATGACTGGAACAAGTATTCTAAAGTTGTTGTTTATACCACTGAAAGAAGCCATAAGGGCGTTCTTTCCATTGTATATGTCAAACCCTCTGAAGTATGAATTAGAGCCGTTATATCCGTTGTAATTGATTCTTATTGAATCAGAGTCAAGCGTTCCAGTGCCCCTATAAATATCGTTTGAAGAAATCACAATATCAGCACTTGATTGTGATGATGTGCTTATGTTTGGGGTTACGATGCCTGAAGAATTAACTCTAAGTCTTTCAGTTGCTCCAACATAAAACACAATGTCTCCATTTTCAGCTAAAGCAATCTTGTTCTTCTGGCTTGATCCATATAGCTGTGTAATTGAAAAATCTGAAGCTCCTAATGATTGCGTGATCGTTCTGTTGCTAACATCTCCAACCCGAGACATCAACATATTTGAATTAAGAGATAAATCTCCAACAATCTTTGCTTTTCCAGTGAAATCAACATCTTTTAAAATGGTCTGCTTTGATGTCGATGGATTTAGCAGCATTGAAAACTTACCAAAGAATTCAGACGATAAATTTGGAGCTGTTTTTTGTGGAGTAATATATATGTAAGACAGCCCTGCAGACGGAGTCATTGTTTGACCAACTACGCCATATACATTTCTACCAGCCTTAGTTGCTGATTCAGTATATTTAACTGATTCTACCGTATTGTTTTCAACCATGTAATAGCCAGAAGCTAAGTCAACGCTGGATGTTCCCGTGTACTTCCTAATCTTTCCGTTAATCCAAACATAGCCATCTGAAATAGAAACAAGTGTTCCTGAAATTGGTGTAATTTGGCATCCAGATATAATGAAGTTGTTTAATCCAACGAACATAGTTGCTGAGCTAAGAGCTAGGTCCTGTAGATTTAGCAAGTCGTCAGCATATGTGTACCTGCCTCCAACTTCGCTTTTGTATTCTTTCATTCTTATTGATGTGTTATTTTATATACTTTACCTGCTATTCTATACCTGTTAAGCACATAGCTTATCATTGGATCAAAATCTATTGCTGGAATTTTGAGTGGAGGAACAAGAACTTCAAAACTAGCTCCAGCTTCAAGCAACGCCTCATTAATGAAATATAAAGGCTTTGGCTCTTCTTCTGGAATTGTAGTTGTCACTAGCTCTCCCTCTTGATATACCACATAAAACTTCTCTGTTGGCTCTCCTTCTTGATAAAATGGAACGCCAAAATCTACAAAGTGCTTAAATGTAATTCCGTCAGATTCATTGATAAAATATTGCCTGAACTTGTAATTTAAATACCACTCAAGCCACATAACTTGGCTAGTCATTTTTGCTTCAAGCATTTTGTCTTTTGCGAACTGCTGAAATGCGTCATTTATTACTTGCAATGGGTACACAAGCGACTGAAGCCATAAAATATGCTTTCTTCCCCTTAAAAAAGATGGAGTTCGCATATTTATTAGATTGTCTGAAAATAACCTATATCTCATTTCATTCTCCTTCTACTTTAAGAACGATTGCATCATCAAAATCTGGAATATTCTCTTCGTCTCCTTGCTTTGTTGACTCTCTAAGATAGCCTGAAGTTAGATACGTAAATCTAGTTACAAGTTTCTCTGGCTGCATTTGTCCAGCTTCATCAAAATCTACAATGCTTACTCCTTGCGTTGGAATAGCTAGTGGGTCAACGTAAATGTCAGTCACATGAGGGACTTCAAGAATTGCATTATGAAACTTAGTGATATAAAACGCTGAGTCAAAAGACATGTTCTGAATGAAGTTGTAGATAGCAGTTTTAATGTTATTAAGCATTGTAGTGTTATCTAAAGCTCCGTCATGATAAATTGTTAGCCTAGGAATTAATATGTCTCCTATTCTACTTACAACCTGGAGATTTACTCCAGCAAATCTAATAGAATTCATATAAGAAGTAACCTGGCTTACTTGTTCCTGTGTTATAGGCTGAAGGTTGTCAGATGGACCAGTGGCAACTTTAAGTAACAATAATTTGTCCAACGATGTTCCTGAAAGCGATGTTTCTTGGTATGATGCTTTAGTTATAATTCTCTTCGCTGTGTCAATTTGAGCGTAGCCAAATTTCATTCCATCTTCACTTACAACCAATGAATCTCCTTCCTGGTAGTTTAGTAGTGCTGTTGTGTAATAGGCTGGAGTTCCATTTATTCTATTAGTAATTGAAGCATCTATATCGTATTTAAACGTATCCAATATAACTTCAAATGAATAAATTACAGTTCCAACAATCCAAGCCCAAGCATTAAAAACTGATACCTTTGAGTCGCTATTTAGCTCTTTTAATTCAAGTCTTTTATCCTTTTCAGCTATGATGCTTTTTACTATGTCTTTAATTTCTCGTGCCATGCTATTCGTTTGATTTGTTATATAATAATAAAGAATAAAGCCCTTAGATGTTTTCAGGCAAATAAGGGCTTTTTGCTATAACTATTCTGAGTCAATTGGCTGAGTTTGAATCTCTAGTATCTCTGCTTCAATTTGGTTTATTCGCAAACGAGAAGCTTCTCTTTTGTTTTTTACTTCTTCGTCGATAACTTTTCCAGTTTCATACGACTTAATCACTACGTAGTCTGTGGAGTAGAGGTATGACTTTAATTCAATTATTTCTCCTTGCTTTTTGTTTATAATATCTAGATTTTCCATTCGATCTTTTTATGTTTTTATTCGATGTCTCAACTATTCTTCTTTTTACTTCATTTCTTGCTTTGTACTTGCTCCTCAGTGTTGCCTTATTAAATCCAGGTCTTACATATATAACGATCCACCAATCTTCAGAAAGCTTATCAAGCAAACACCTTCTTATTGCATAGCTATTTTTGTGTTTCATAAATCCAAGATATGAATTTATAATAGATAGCGCCTTGTCTATATTCTCTGAATTTACCTGCAATTTATTCACTTTCTCTATAGCTGCAAAAGCATTGTATTTCGTTCTGTTGCTTACATATAGCCTGTCTTTCTTAATTGTTGCCCCAACAAAATCTATTCCTTTTGAATAATGCTGTATGTAGAATTTGTTCTTGTGAAGCTCTATTCCTATTTCGCTTAGCTTTTCTCTTATTAATGGAATTGCTTTCAATATTTCTTCCTTTCTTTTAGACACAATGTAAAAGTCATCAACATATCTTCCATAGCTATCAAATCCAAGCTCTTCTGAAACAAAATGGTCAAAGTCATTTAAGTAAAAGTTTGCAAGAATCTGAGAGATTAGATTCCCAATTGGAAGACCTTTATCATCTCCAACGTAAAATAAGCTTTTTGTTTTATCTAGCTTCTTCCAACTTTTAAGGGGAGACTTTAGGACACAATTCAACTCTGGGTTGTCGTTTACAATTAAATTGATTAGCCACTTTAAGTCTTCTCTATCATCTTCAAAATAGTTTGCTGATACGTAATCTAGTATTTTATCTGTAAGCAAGTCTTTCCTAATAGACATAAAGAAATTTTTCATATCCATCTTGCAAACATAGCAATCTTCTGTTAAATTATTTGACTCTTTCAATATGTCTTCTTTTAGATATGCAACACACCTAGATGTTCCTTTCCCAACTCTATTATTACACGTTTTAGGTATAAGGTCTAGCTCTAGAAGTGGTCTGATTTTTATATCAATCAAATGGTGAACTATTCTATCTCTAAAGTTAGCTGCAAATATCTCTCTTATTCTTGGCTTTTTAACAATGAATGCGATTGATTTTGATGTTTCATACGTTCTTGCGTTAATCTCTTTCCAAAGCTTTATGCAATTTTCTTCGTAGTCTACTTCAAAATCAAGAGCGCTTTCAGTTGTTCGCTTGTTTTTACGACAAGCATAATATGCATTAAATACGTCTTCTATAGACACCATGTTAACATTATTTATAAATTCGGTGATCGGGCGAACAGAATTCGAGTTGTTCTTGTTGTTGTTGTTCAAGTTGCCGTTAGTGCCGTTGTAGATCCAGGCGTTGTTGCTAGAATTCTCACATAAACCCATAACTTACTTATTCTTAGCTATAAATGATAGCGTATGGTCCTTTTATTTATAATATTACTCACTGCAACACGTTCTATTGTTGCATTCTCGTAGTTGCGGAAATCCATCCAGACAATTGCCTAGATATGTTTGATATTAGTATTTGAATATCCGTAATGGTGCTTAATTTTAGAAACTTATTATCTGCGCATATCCTCATGTACGTTCTAATCAATTCAAACTCACATAGAAAACAATCAAGATATTTCAACCTTTCCTCTTTATTCCTATTTTTATTCGCCATTGTTATCCACTTAAATAAATTAAGTGAAGAGTCAATCATCTTTGACCCTATTAAATACCTATGGCTTTTCGCAATTTGAGGCATTGCATTATAGATTTTATTAGTAAGAGTATAAGTATCTTTGTAAATTGAAAGTTTTTCTACCATGTTTGCTGTTTTTAATTAATAAAATATAAAAAAAGAAAGAAAAGAAAGGTCGCTTCGCTCAATAAAGAAGAAAAAGAAAAAAGAAATGCTAAAAAGCGGTGATCGGGCGAACAGAATACGAGTAGTTCTTGAAGTTGATGTACAAGCCGCCGTTAGTGCCGTTGTAGATCCAGGCGTAGTTGCTAGAACGCTCACTAGAAGTCCAATGACTTGAACCTGCGCTAACGCGCGTTCCACCTATCATTGTTATCGCTCTGTTCACTATATCTTCACCGCCTGCAACGACTCCTACGTTTCCCCAAGTAACATTTTTCA
>JBFWMP010000141.1:0-7063 GCA_050251575.1 Clostridia bacterium | reverse complement strand
ATAGGTAACTTCTCTTATTTAATCATACTATAGCTTTCTGATAACTCCTGAAACTTTACCAAGAATCATTAATTCTTTTACTATGATGGGATCCATATACTGATTTTCAGGCTGTAATCTAAAATAGTTCTTTTCCTTATAAAAAGTTTTTACTGTTGCTTCATCCTCAATGAGGGCTACCACAATATCGCCATTATGTGCGGTATTTTGTTTCTTTACAATTACAAGATCATTATCTAAAATTCCTGCATTAATCATACTTTCTCCACTTACACGGAGCATAAACACCTCACTGTTTTGTGCAAACTCAACAGGTAAGGGGAAGGTATCTTCTATATTCTCAACGGCAAGGATAGGTTGTCCTGCAGTAACTTTTCCTACGATAGGAACTTCAATTAATTCACGAGAAGACAAGAATTGGTTGGAGGGAGTCTTTTTACAGCTTTTATTATCAATAATTCTTAAAGCCCTAGGTTTAGATGCATCTTTTTGAAGCAGACCCTTTTTCTCCAGCCTTTGTAAATATCCATGTACAGTAGAAGTAGACTTCAAACCAACTGCACTGCAAATTTCTCTAACAGAAGGGGGATATCCCTTTTTTTCAACTTGCTCATTTATAAAATCAAGAATCATTTGCTGTTTTTCTGATAATTTTTTTTCCATATTATCATGACAACCTTTCTACTGTTCATTTTTAATGACATTATAGCACATATAATGGTAAATATCAAACGAATGTTCGTAAAAAATGCAAAAAACATTGACAAAAGAACAAGCGTTCTGCTATAATCATCCATATAGAAACGTATGTTCGATATGGATGGAGGAATAAGTATGACAAGAAAAAAAACTTTGATGCTTAGAATTGTAAATAGAAAGAAATTTACTATGTTTATTACCATTGTTTTGGCATTATTTTCAACGCTCATGGTTACCCTTACAAATCAAACACAGGTAAATGGACAGTCAAAAGATAATTATGTATTTGTACATATTGTAGAAGGAAATACTTTGTGGGATATTGCAAAAGAATATAATTTAGGGAATAAAGACATAAGAAAAGTGGTAGAAGATATTATGGATGAAAACAATATGGAAACGGCTATGTTGTATCCTGAGCAGATTATTAAAGTACCTGTCAAATAACTTCTTGATTTTTATGCCGCATATGGTATACTAAATTAAATATTATTAGATTAAGGTGAAGATAATGTATTATATAAAAGAGTGTATATTAGAAGAAAAAGAATGTATTTATTGCGGAAAATGTGACCTATGTGATTTGGATGATACTAAGATTTGTGATAATTGCGGAAAATGTATAAACAATGATTCGGATTTCAGGTCTATTGAGGTTGAAGATATTTTAGAGATAGAAGAATAGAAGATATTATCAATATTTTCTAAAATTATAGATTCAACAAAATAATAATTTTGTTGAATCCAGTGGAGGAATTATAATTATTTTAATACTATATTCTTATGTGAGGTTTTATAAATGGAAAATACACTTTATGATGAATCACCCGCTATTTTAAAAGATTTTCTTAACTATTCTGAAACTATTAAGAATAAATCTCCTAATACCATAAAAGAATATTTCTATGATTTGCGAATGTTCTTTCGGTTTCTAAAAATTCATAATAAAATTATTTCATTAGATAAAATTGATTTTAATGAAATAACCATCCATGATATTGATATTTCACTAATTCAATCGGTTACCTTAAGTGATCTCTACTCCTTTATGTCATTTGTAAATCGTGAACGCAGCAACAGCTCCAGTGCGCGTGCCAGAAAAGTTGCCAGCTTAAGGTCCTTTTTTAATTATCTTACCAATAAAGCAAAGCTATTGGATATTAACCCTGCCGGTGAGCTTGAATCACCTAAAATCAAAAAGCGGCTTCCTAAATATCTCACTGTAGATGAAAGCAAACAGCTGCTTTCTGTAGTGGATGGCAAATACTCCACAAGAGATTTTGCCATTATCACCTTATTTTTAAATTGCGGTATGCGTCTATCGGAGCTTGTAGGAATAAATATCAACAATATAAAAAAAGATACACTTACGATTATAGGCAAAGGTGATAAAGAAAGAACTATCTACTTGAACGAAGCTTGCAAAGCTGTTATTAAGGCCTATTTAGAAATTAGACCCCATAATGGTGTAAAGGATAAAAATGCCTTATTCTTGAGTGAAAGAAAGCAAAGAATCAGCAATAACATGGTTCAGCGCATTATAAAAAAGTATATCATCGAGGCAGGTCTTGATCCTCAAAGATATTCTACTCACAAATTGCGGCATACAGCAGCTACATTGATGTATAAGTATGGAAAGGTTGATATCCGGGTGCTGCAAGAAATCCTTGGACATGAAAGCATTGCTACAACTGAAATATATACGCATTTAGATAATCAGCAGCTGCGGGATGCCGTGAATAGCAATCCCCTATCGGATTTTAAAAATAAATAGAACAAATAATTTTTAATATAATTTTTTTAGATTTTTTGTATTATTCCGTTGAGTTTTAAAGAAATTAAGACTTTTTATGCAGATATGATAAAATAATAATAAATACTATCACTCGGAGCTCCGAGCTCCGAGCTTTTAAGTGGGGTGTCCTAATGAGATTAAAGGTTATTGGTTGTAAAGTACTATTTCGTGAATTAAGCCTTCTTGCTGCCAAATCGAAGAATTTTATTGATATAACCTATATGCGGCAAGGTTTTCATGATGAGCCGGATTTGCTTAGGGAAAGGGTCCAGCATGAAATTGACAAGATTGATAACGGGGATGATTGGTACACCTATAAAAAGCATATGGGTGAAGATTTTGATGCGATTTTATTAGGCTACGCCCTGTGCAGTAATGGCATCGTTGGTCTTTCTTCAAAAAAGTACAAACTGGTAATTCCTAAAGGGCATGATTGTGTTACCCTTCTATTAGGTTCTAAAGAGAAATATAAGGAGTATTTTGATTCTCATAACGGTATCTACTGGTACTCTGCCGGTTGGATTGAAAGTACGCCAATGCCCAGCAAAGAAAGATATGACTTTGTGCATAATGAATATACCGAAAAATATGGTGAAGATAATGCGGATTATCTTATGGAAATGGAACAAAATTGGTTTAATGAATATGAATGGTGTACCTTTGTTAATTGGCATGAGTTTGATAATAGATCACACATAGAGTATACAAAAAAATGTGCGGACTATTTAAAATGGAATTATGATGAAATTCAAGGCAGCAGTTCTCTTGTCTCAGATTTTCTTGAAGGAAATTGGGATGAATCTCGTTTTCTAATTGTCCCACCCGGCAAAACCATTGCCCCCTCCTATGATGAAGATATTATTAAAGTAGAATAAAAACTAATGAGCGGACTAAGTAGTCTGCTCATTAGTTTTTATAAATCATTTACAATTTATATACCTGCTCAGAAGGTAAAACTCTTATATTATTTGCATCCAGTTCTTTTACTGCTCTTTCCGGTTCTTCAACTCTTAAGATTACCAAGGCCTCATTGGTCGTCTTTCCTACAAAAGCATACATATACTCAATTCCAATTGCTGCATTATCCAAAATCTTTAGAGCTGCAGCTAAGCCACCCGGTTCATCTACAATGGCAATAGCAATAACACTGGTACAACTTACTGTGAATCCATGTTTTTTTAATGCTTCTTCTGCTTTTTCAGGCTGATTTACGATTAAACGAAGTATCCCGAAATCTGTGGTATCGGCGATAGATAAAGCACTAATGTCAATATCATTTTCACCTAAAATACCTGTAACTTCTGCTAATCGTCCTGATTTGTTTTCCAAGAATACAGAGATTTGCTTGACTAGCATGATAAAACCTCCTTATTATAATATTATTTAGGATCTCATGATTATAGTATTTTTTAGATAGTATTATCTTTACCACTATTTACTACTCATCAACCACTAATATTATTTCAAGTTACGCTTGTCAATAACTCTTCTTGCTTTTCCTTCGCTTCTTTCAATGGTTTTAGGCTCTACTAAACGGATTTTTGCCGTAACACCTAACGTGCTTTCAATCGCGTGTTTTATCTTCTTTTCTAAATCTTCCAAATGCCTTACCTCATCAGAAAATAGTTTATCAGACATTTCAACAAGTATTTCCAATGTATCCAGCGTACCCACACGGTCAACAATCAAAAGATAATGAGGAGCTGTTTCTCCTATTTCTAACAACACACTTTCAATTTGAGATGGAAATACATTGACACCTCTTATAATCAGCATATCATCAGTACGACCTGAAACCCTGCTCATTTTTACCAAAGTCCTTCCGCAACCACATTCTCCATAGGATACAGATGAAATATCTCTGGTTCTATAGCGAATAAGAGGTAACCCTTCTTTGGTGATAGTAGTGAAAACCAGTTCTCCTTTTTCGCCTGCCGGCATTACTTCGCCGGTATCCGGATTAATAATTTCCGGAATAAAATGATCCTCAGAAATATGAAGTCCGTCTTGTACTTCACATTCATAGGCTACTCCAGGACCGATGACTTCACTGAGCCCATAAATATCAATTGCCATGATCCCTAATTTACTCTCGATCTCTTTACGCATATTATTCGTCCATGGTTCTGCCCCGAATACTCCGGCTTTGAGCTTTAATTCATCCTTTTTTATACCCATTTCTTGAAGTGTTTCTGCTAAGAATAATGCATAGGATGGTGTACAAGCCAATACGGTAGTACCAAAATCCTTCATAATCTGAACTTGTCGGCTGGTATTTCCGCCTGAGATAGGAATAACAGATGCACCAATACGCTCAGCACCATAATGAGCGCCAAGACCCCCTGTAAATAATCCATAGCCATAAGCCACCTGAATAAAGGATTCCTTGTTTGCACCGGCAGCAGTGAGAGTTCTCGCCATTACTTCTGACCAAGTAGCAAGATCGTTTCTGGTATATCCTACTACGGTTTGTTTCCCGGTTGTTCCGGACGAAGCATGAATTCTGACAATTTCACTTAACGGAGTCGCAAAAAGACCATAAGGGTAATTATCTCTTAAATCCTGCTTATAGGTAAAAGGCAGCTTGTTTAAATCATCCACCGACTTGATATCTTCCGGTACCAGCCCAGCTTGCTGCATTTTATTCCTGTAAAAAGGTACATTATGATATACTCTTTTTACTGTGTTAATCAACCTCTCGGATTGTAGTTTTCTCATCTCATCTTGGGACATGCATTCGCATGTCGGATTCCAATAGCTCATCTGCTTTCCTCCTCTATATCTCCTTATTGTATCCTGCTTCAAAGGCGATTTTATTTACTTCTGAAAATTTTGCCGGTACAGTCTGTTCAATTGCCTTTAGCCATGTATTCTTTTCAATATTAGTATATTTAGCCATCAATCCAATCAGTACTACATTTACTGCCTTCGCATTACCTGCTTTTATTGCAAGCTTAAGTGCATCTATAGAAATTACATTGATAGACATAGCGTTTATCTTTTCTATAATATTTTCAGGATAATTTGCACTTCCTATGATAACAGGCATAGGATCAATTTTTTGTGAGTTAATGATTAATTTTCCTTCCTTTTTCAAATAAGGAAGCCATCGGTATGCTTCTAATTCTTCAAAAGCTAGAATGACATCTGCTTCTCCTTCAGATATAATGGGTGAATGAACCTTTTCACCATATTTCACATAAGTTACTACACTGCCGCCTCTTTGTGCCATTCCATGTACCTCGGATACCTTTGCATCATGTCCAAGCGCTATAGCTGCATTGCCTAATATTCTGCTGGCAAGCAATGTTCCTTGCCCTCCAACTCCTACAATCATAATCGAGGTATTAGCCATTGATATCACCTGCCTTTTCTATTGCTGAGAATTTACATACTTTTAAACATAGTCCGCATCCATTACAAAGTGCAGCGTCAATCTGTATTATTCCATCCTTATTTGAAATTGCCGGGCAGCCTAGCTTCATGCACATTTTGCATTTAGTGCACTTATCTTGATTAATTGTAAGTGGACCATCAAACTTTACATGCTTTAACAAAGCACAAGGACGCTGAGATATAATAACAGATGGCTCTTCAGCTGCAACTTCTTCTTTGACTGTTTTTTCAAAAGCATCCAAATCAAAAGGATCTACAACCTTAATGCGTTCCACTCCTATTGCTTCAACTAATTTCACCAGATCGACTTGTTTTGCAGGCTCTCCCTTGATGGTAAAACCTGTTGTAGGATTATGCTGATGTCCTGTCATTCCTGTGATAGAGTTATCCAGGATGATCACTGTCGAACAGCCTTTATTATATACAATATCTATCAGACCTGTAATACCAGAATGCATAAATGTAGAATCACCGATAATAGCAACCATTTTTTTGGAGAATTCTTTTCCTCTTGCTTTTTCCATACCCAGTGCCGCACTCACACTTGCTCCCATGCAGATACAGGTATCAATCGATTCTAAAGGTGCAAGTGCACCCAAGGTGTAACATCCAATATCGCCCGAAACAATCAGCTTCAACTTCTTTAGTACATAAAACATTCCCCTGTGCGGACAGCCCGGACATAATACAGGTGGTCTGACAGGAATACTTTCTGTCAGTTTTATGCTGTCTTCATTCTTAATACCAAGTACCTTTTCTTTGATGATGTCAGCACTTAATTCTCCAAGGACAGGAAATAAATCTTTTCCTATCACTTCACATCCAAGCTTTTTACAATGATTTTCAAAAATCGAGTCTAATTCTTCGATCACATAGACCTTATCTACCTGACTGACAAATTCTTTAATCAGCTTTTCCGGCAACGGATATACCATTCCAAGCTTTAAAAATGACACATCCCCTAATGCTTCTTTCGCATACTGATATGAAATACCGCTGGTAATCACACCAATCTTTTTATCGCCCCACTCAATTTTATTCAATTCACAGTTTTCTGCATATTCTTTCTGAGCATTAATTCTTTCTTCTACTATGACGTGTCTTTTGCGAGCCATGGCAGGCATCATAACAAATTTTTGAGAATCTTTTTTATATTCTTTCATTGGAATATTT
>JBFWMP010000140.1:0-7127 GCA_050251575.1 Clostridia bacterium | reverse complement strand
TCCCCTATAATTACCCATCCGCCCATTTTCTTGGGCTCCTGCGTCGTCTTTAATAAACTGACGACCACTATATATAGCGTAACAAATAACACAATTTAACGATAAGGCTCCATATATAGCGTTTTACCTGCTAAGACGCGGACGGTTAGTCGTTTTGAAGAATAGGACAAGTGATAGATATACGGGAATAAGGGTTGAGGACTCGAAGGCTGCATAAATATGCAGGAATCGAGGGATTTTGGGATATTGGGTTGATTTTGGTAGAAGTGGTTGTGAAGTAGGTTTGAAGAGGTTAGCCACACCAGTATTTGGGCGTAGAGCTCAAATAGGTGGTAGGGAACTTATGAACATAGGGTGGGAGTGATGAGTTCTTCAAGAGGAGCCTATGTCCTCCCTAAATGCTGTCCTGACTAATCCAACATCACGAGGCTATTAGTACAAAGGGGAATTGCTTTGAGTGAAATAAAGAAGATTCCATTTTCTCCTCCTGATATTACACAAGAAGAGATAGATGAGGTTGTTGATACCTTAAGATCAGGCTGGATTACTACCGGACCAAAAACTAAACAGTTTGAGAAACAGTTAGCTGAATATTGTCACACCAGTACTGTCTGTTGTCTTAATTCTGCTACTGCTGCTCTTGAACTTTGCCTCATTCTTCTTGGGATAGGTCCTGGTGATGAGGTTATTACGAGCGCCTACACATATACGGCATCCTGTAGTCCCATAATCCATGTGGGAGCAACCCCTGTACTAGTTGATGTAGCACCTGATTCTTTTCTAATTGATTATGAGAAAGTTGGAAAAGCAATAACCTCTAAGACGAAAGCAGTAATCCCCGTGGATATTGGTGGGGTGATGTGTAATTACGATACCCTCTACCAAATACTTGAAGAACATAAAGCACTCTATTCTCCCAACAATGAAATTCAATCTCTATTTGATCGGGTCATAGTCATCACAGATGCTGCACATTCTATTGGTGCTATCTACAAAGGGAGCATGTCTGGGCAGCTTGGAGATTTTTCTGCCTTCTCATTTCACGCTGTAAAAAATTTAACTACGGCTGAAGGAGGTGCTCTCACCTGGAGAGATCGTGAAGGATTGGACAATGATAAATTATATCATCAGGTTCAATTGCTGTCTCTTCATGGGCAGAGTAAAGATGCTTTATCAAAGACACAGTTTGGTGCTTGGGAATATGACATAGTCGGTCCATACTACAAGTGTAATATGACTGATATAATGGCCGCTCTTGGGCTGATACAGCTTAGAAGGTATCCAGAAATTCTTAAGAGAAGAAGACAGATAATAGAGATGTATGACGAAGGGCTGAAAGATTTGTCAGTTACATCTCTAGTACACTTCACAGATATCTATGAATCGAGCGGGCATCTCTACTTGATGAGGATTAATGGCTATTCGGAGCAACAGAGAAACGAATTCATCAAGAAGATGGCAGAAGCAGGAATCGCTACCAACGTCCACTATAAGCCCCTTCCCATGCATACTGCATATAAGAAGCTTGGCTTCAAGATAAAAGACTTCCCATACACCTACAAGCAATTTGAGAATGAGGTGACATTGCCGTTGAATACGTGTTTGAAGGATGAAGAGATTAGGTATCTATTGCAGACAATTCGTAGCTTGCTTACCAGGTAATGCTGTATGTTGGTTAAGCGATGGGATAAGCTTCCCATAGACATGCAGAATGATGCGGTAAGACCGTATTATGAAATCCTTAGAAAGAAAGTTGTTTCTTTACTGGTTAAAAGACTTTTCGACATTGTCATGTCGATTGTCTTGCTGGTAGTGCTTTCTCCAGTCTTTCTAATTGTTTCACTGTTCATAAAAGCTGATTCCAAAGGACCTGTCTTTTATAGACAGGAACGCGTTACTCAGTACGGAAAAGTATTCAAGATCTTTAAGTTCCGAACCATGGTAGTGAATGCCGATCAGATTGGTTCTCTTGTTACCATCAATAATGATTCCAGGGTAACCAAGATCGGGAAGAAGTTAAGAAAGTATAGGCTGGATGAGGTCCCACAGTTACTCAACATCCTTACTGGTGATATGACCTTCGTCGGAACAAGACCAGAAGTGCCTAAGTACGTAGCCTGTTATACTGATGAAATGAAAGCTACCTTGCTGCTTCCTGCGGGCGTGACATCAAAGGCGAGTATTGAATACAAAGACGAAGAAAAAATCTTGAAGGAAGCAGAGAATACTGATGAGGTGTATGTGGAGAGGATATTGGGGGAGAAGATGAGGATTAATATTGAATCAATACAATCCTTCTCCTTTTTTTCTGACATTATTTTACTAATGAAAACAGTTATTACCGTTATTAAGAAAGACTCATGAAATACAGTGTGTTGATGACTGTTTATCGGGATGATAATCCCGTTTATTTTGAACAGAGCTTACAGAGTATGGTTGATCAAACCCTTAAACCAGATGAAATCATTCTGGTTAAAGATGGTCCGGTCCCAGACAGTATACAAAAAGTAATAAACAAAATCAGTAAAGCTTCCGATGGTCTGATTAAAGGAATTCAACTTGAGAAGAATGTTGGTTTAGGACTAGCTCTTAATGAAGGCATTAAGGTCTGTCAGAATGAGTTAATTGCAAGAATGGATTCTGATGATATTTCCATGCCAACAAGATGTGAGAGGCAAATTGCTGAATTTGAGAGGAACCCTAGTATAGATATAGTCGGTTGTCCTGTTTATGAATTTACTGATTCAATCGAAAATGTGGTTGGTATAAGAAGAGTTCCTTTAACCGCTGAGGCTGTAATAAAGTATGTTCGGAGGAGAGATCCTTTTAACCATCCTACAGTTATGTATAGAAAATCAAAATTGCTAGAAGTTGGATGTTATAGAGATTTACGGAAGAACCAAGATACTGATCTATGGTTAAGACTACTTAATAATGATTGTATCGGAATTAATATCCCTGAAGTGTTGTTTTTTTTTAGATTTGATGAGAGTACGTACATAAAAAGAAAAAGTTGGATCAACACAAAATTCCTGATATCAATAAGATATGAGGCATTGAAGCAGAATTATTGTTCTGTCATTGATTTTTGTGTAGTAGCGCTTTCTCAGATGGGTATTTATATTCTTCCTGAAACTGTCCAAAAATTTGTGTATCGGAAATTTCTAAGGAATTAGATGTGGGTATTGAATCAAAAATTAACACCATTTTCCAACGATTCCCCTATGTGAGAAAGATAGTAAAACGATTATATCAATCGATTTTTGTTTTGGTTTCACGAAAAAGAGAAAGTTATGGAAATTTAGTTCAATTATCGCCGAATGATGGAAATGAATACTTTTTTGGATACTACGATAAATCACCTTGGGATGCCTCTGATCGATACGTTTTATGCTTGCAAGCAAAATGTACTTGGAAAGATGTAGCACCGAAGGAATCTGCAAATATTGCTTTAATTGATACTGAAAACAATAATGCGATGAGAATTCTAGGAAAGACTCATGCTTGGAATGTGCAGCAAGGATGTATGTTGCAATGGTTAGGTCCTGATTTTCAAAGTAAAATTCTATTCAACGACTTTAGGGATGAGCAATATTGTTCAGTGATACTTACAATAGATACTCTAGAAGAAAGAGTTATTGATATGCCTGTATATAGTGTCGCTCAATCAGGTGATTTTGCATTGACTCTGGATTTCTCACGTCTACATCGTTTACGTAAAGGGTATGGATATTCAAATCTACCAGACAAGACAGCAGGAATGTTAGTCCCAGATAGCCCTTGTATCTGGAAGGTTGATTTGGTGTCTGGAAAAATTATCCCTTTATTGCATTATACTGACTTTTATCGATTTGAAACTCGAAAAGAAATGGAATCATCAGAGCATAAAGTAAACCATATTATGATTTCTCCGAGCGGTAGCCGCTTTATGGTGCTTCATAGATGGATGCATGGGCAGAGAAAGTACTCTCGTCTAGTAACATGTAATACCGATGGAACTGGGATGTATAACTTATTGGATGACGATATGGTATCACATTGTAACTGGAAGAACGATGATGAGATCATCTCATTTGCAAATAAGAAAAATTCTGGTGTTGGTTATTACTTGTTAAGAGATAAGTCCCACGATTACATGCGCTTATGGCCAGGGTTGGATCGGGATGGACATCCAAGTTATTCTCCTGACTTATCTCTCGTATTAACGGATACTTATCCAGACCGAGCAAGAATCTCTAGTGTCTACCGCATGAGAGAAAACGAAGATCCGTATGTAGTTGCAAAGGTTTTCATGCCTTTCAAGTATGACAATGATACTAGATGTGATTTGCATCCGAGGTGGAGAAGGGATGGGAATGGACTATGCATCGATTCAGTTAAATTTGGTAAACGAAGTTTGTTTATAGGACGAGTATAGATGAATCCAAAAATTAGTATTATCGTTCCCGTGTACAATGTTGAGAAATATATTGGAAGATGTGTTGAATCTTTGCTTGCTCAGACGTATAAAAATATTGAAATTCTATTAATTAATGATGGGTCAACTGATAATTCGTTGGCTTTGTGTAAAGAATTAGAAGCAAAGTATCAGAATATCATCAAGGTTTTAAATCAAGAGAACAAAGGCCAAAGTAGTGCAAGAAATTACGGGCTACAAAATATTTCAGGAGAATTTATTGGATTTGTGGATAGTGATGATTGGATTGAGAAGGATATGTATGAGTATCTTCATAATCTAATAGTAGCAAATGATGCGGATGTAGCACAAATTGACTTTGTCATGTCGAATAGATTTCCTTTTGAAGTAAAAAATCCACAAGAGAAATTGGAACTCTTTAATGATAAAGAAATACTTCAATACTTTATGACTACTACTACTACTACTACTGGGAGCTACTCAGTCTGCAGATGTTTATTTAAAAAGGATTTATTGAGTAGGCTCTATTTTCGCGAAGGAAAAATCAATGAAGATATTGATTATAAATATCTCGCTTTATCTCGGGCAAAAAGATTTGTTGTTAGTAATCAAATAAAATACGTCTATTTTCAAGGTTCTAGTAGTACTACAAGAGGTGGCCTAAGAAGAAAGGATTTCGATTTATATGATGCTGCAGAGGAATTATATAAACTTACACAAAAGGAAGATTATGGGACAATCCGATTTCTTGGTGAGGTAAAAAAGGCAAGAACAAGTTTTTCTTTGCTGTCTAAAATTGTCTATTATGGTTTATCTGACGATTCTCTAAATAAAAAGAATACAATTATGACCTTAAAGAGAGACTTAAGGAAAGGATTGGGGATATTATTAAAGGCGCCATTGGGAATTCCTCGAAAAGTGTTGGCTCTCGTAATGGTTGTTAATATATCCATTCCAACCCAGATTTTCAGAGTTTTACGTATTATTCGGCATGAAAAATTATAGATGACACTATTGAGTTCATTTGGAAAAATTTGAAAAATAAGGCACAATGAGTTAAATATTCGAATGAAAAACTATATATTTCTAACAAACTATTATTTGCCTAGACCAGGTGCAACAGGCGTCTGTATTCATCAACTTGCTAAAGAAATTAAGAAACATGGAAATGATTGTACTGTAATATGCTATCAGGATGAACATAATGAGAAGATAATTGATGGAGTAAAGATTGAAAGAATAGATATTCCATTTTACTTAAATACAACTAAGAAACACGGATATATAAGACGTTGGATCAATAGAGTTCTAACTATTTTACATAAAAGTATGCACATTCTGAAATATCCTTTAAAAAGTAACAAACTTGTCAAGAATTATCTTAAATTATTGAAAGTAGTTATTCAAAGAAATGTGGAATCAGTTTTAATTGCTTCTTATACCCCTTTAGAAGGTTTAATTGCTGCGAAAAAATTAAAAGACATATATCCCAACATAAAAATAGTGTTTTATTCAACAGATTCTCTTTCAAATGAACGAGGAGGCGATGGTTTCTTATCCCCGAAACTACGAGAGTATTTTGGTCTTAGATGGGAATATAAATTATTCCCTTTTTTTGACAAAATACTGATTATGGAAAATCATAAAGATCATTATTATAGTAATCTCTTTAAAAATTTCATTTCAAAGATGGAAATTGTTAATTTTCCACTGATTATAAAACCGTCTTCAAAAAGCTCTGTTTCGAAGAATGTGTATAGTGCTAGCGATGTAATAAACATTGTTTACGCTGGCACCTTATATAGGGTTCTAAGAAATCCTCAATATACATGCAATTTATTTACTCAGGTTCTTCCATATCTTAAATTGCAGGTGATTTTTATTGGGGGGGGGGATTGTGATGATATCCTTGAAAAAGCAGAATCTACCTCGGAAGGTAGAATTAAAGGACTTGGCTTTAAGCCATACAGTGTTGCTATCTCTTATATAGAAAAAGCCGATGTTTTATTAAGTATAGGTAATGCTGACAGTCCGATGGCTCCCTCAAAAATATATGAATACATGTCAACAGGGAAACCAATTATTCATATATATACCTATGAATTGGATCCCTGTTTGGGCCCTTTAAAGAAATATACTAATGCGCTCATTATAAAAAATAATGATCAAGCTGCAGTTAATCGTGTTATTGATTTTCTTAAAAATCTAAAGAATATTGAGTTTGAAGAAATCGAGCAAATTTTTATATCATCTACTCCAATGTATTCAACTAGATTGATTGAGCAACTGTAACTAAATGAACAGACATATGAGGTAAGAATGAGTTGGGATATTTAATATCTTTCTTTTTGTTTAGTATTGGATTCTATTTGCATCATAGGAGAAAGACATGGGTAGCCCCTGATGTCTTATATTGCTATGAGTGGGGATTTATTACATTTCTAGCTTCGTTGAGACTTTTTTCTCTATATAGCGCAGGAATTGAGACTTGGATGATTATTTTGATAGGTTCAATAGCATATCTTATTGGTGTTGGTACATCAGATAAAATAGCAATTAAAATCCATGAAAATAAAAATTTAACTATATATCAAGATTCATTCATGAAGAATAGGTTGTTTTGGATACTCACGAATATTTTCTACTTTATAGCCTTTATTGAGTTGTTTAGAGTTATTAGAATGTTATTCACTACTTCCGTTACACTAGG
>JBFWMP010000139.1:0-7182 GCA_050251575.1 Clostridia bacterium | reverse complement strand
TTTGATGCATACCTGCTCATGACTCTTTTGGTCCTCTAAAAGCATTTTTTCTTTTTGAGTAAAACTAATAGCCATTATAAAACACCTCCTAGAGATATTTTTACAAATTGGCATGGATATTATTCATATGCCCACTAATCATAAATAATTCTCAATTAAAAAAAGAAGAGTATATCAAAAACGTCTTATGTGAATTACTTTCGAAAATAAGCAAAAAAGAGTGTACAAACTTTAAAATTAATGTATAATAAAATCATATTATAGGTGATGGAGTTCGCCTTCAACTGCATTGTAATGATGCTAATGACTCCTATAGGGCATGATAAATGCCTTGTAGGAGTTTTTTATTTTGATTTTACAGGAGGCATTTACATGGCAACAAGTTTAGCACTTATTATGTTATTGGGCCTATTATTAAATACGTTATTCACAAAACTAAAGATGCCCGGACTTTTAGGAATGTTGATTTTGGGAGTAGTGATAGGGCCTTATGGTTTTAATTTACTGGATGCGGAGCTTCTAAAAGTGTCAGGTGATTTTAGAAAGATTGCATTGATTATAATATTATTAAGAGCAGGATTTGGCATCAGTAGGGATACATTAAATAAAGTTGGGAGTACTGCATTAAAATTAAGTTGTATACCGGGATTGCTTGAAGGGTTTACTATTGCTTTTGTATCTATAAAATTGTTAGGATTTACTTTTATACAAGGTGGAATTTTAGGCTTTATTATTGCAGCTGTTTCACCTGCAGTGGTTGTTCCGCAGATGTTGGATTTTACTGAAAAAGGCATAGGAACTAATAAAGGTATCCCAACATTGATTTTGGCAGGTGCTTCGATTGATGATGTGTTTGCAATCACGATATTTACAACGTTTTTAGGATTATATAGTGGAAGCCATGTGAATATAGGAATTCAACTTTTGAATATCCCTATATCAATTATATTAGGAATAGTGTCGGGATTACTATTAGGGCTTCTCATGGTACATCTATTTAAGATATACCACATCCGGGACACAAAAAAAGTATTATTAATACTGGGATCTGCTATATTGCTAACTACATTAGAAAATGCACTTAAAGCTAAAATTGAGATTGCATCATTACTCGGGGTGATGACCATTGGATTTGTAATTTTGGAAACAAAGCCTGATACAGCCAAACGATTGGCTGCAAAATTCAATAAAATATGGATTTTTGCAGAATTATTATTATTCGTATTAGTGGGTGCACAGGTAAACATAAATGTTGCTTTACATGCTGGAATACAAGGGATAGTGATTATTTTAATTGGTTTAATTGCTAGAAGCATCGGTGTGATTGTATCCACATTAGGTACTAATCTAAACTGGAAGGAAAAACTGTTTTGTGTCATAGCTTATATTCCTAAAGCAACTGTTCAAGCTGCAATCGGAGCAATTCCACTATCATTAGGCGTAGCTTCCGGAGATGTGATTTTGGCAACTGCTGTGTTATCAATAATTATTACAGCGCCATTAGGAGCTATTGCTATAAAAGCTTCTTCAAAAAGACTCTTAGAAACAGAAAAAGTGCAGATGGAGTCTTAGTCCATCATAATATTATATTTTAATACTCGATTGTGGACTGATTGATAATCTTAACTCCTTGTATATTCTGTAGTTTTTCCATCAGATTAAATAAAGCATTATCCTTGTTTTTAGCTTCAAGCATAATATCAAAGTCTCTATCCAGTTCTTTAGCAATTTTTAAAAACTTTACGAATTCATCTATATCAATATCATCCGCATGGCTTCTAAATTGTTTTTCATTTTTAGGGCTGGAAAAATGTATTTTAGGATTAAAGTATTCATCATTCCATGTATCAAAAATAGAAGGGAGGACATCTATGATTTTCTCACCCTCATTATTGCATTGATAATGATGAACGTCAAAGACCATAGGCACTTTTAATTGAGTGCAAATAGCCAAGACATCGTTAGCGGTATATGTTTTATCATCATTTTCTATAATCAATTTATCATGGAGATAACTCGGCAGCTTTTTATAATTATTCATAAATCTTTGGACCGAGGATTCCTTGTTTCCATACATGCCGCCTACATGCAGTATTAACTTATATTTTCTGTCCTCTAATCCCATTGTGTGATATACTTTATAATGATAGTCCAAGTCTCTTAGTGAGTCTTGAAACACTTTTGGTTCCGGACTATTTATAAGCGTAAAATGATCAGGATGAGCACTAATTCTAAAATTATTTTCTTTTACGAAATCACCTATTTGTTTGAATTCCTCAGCGAAATCTAATTGGTAATTCCAATCTACTACCGGCGTGTATGTAGCTAAGGGCACAAGCTTTGAAGTAAAACGATAAACTTCTATTTCATGTGCTAAGTTGTATCTGAGAATTCTCAGTGTGTTTTCTAAATTTGTGCGGGTTATTTTCGCTAATCGGATTCTTTTGCCTTCATCACTATCAATCTTATTATAAGTTGTAACAGTTACCGTTTTAGAAGGGGAGGAATCCTTTAAGTTTAATGTCATCGCAACATAGCCTAATCGGATAATCATAATCATCACCAAAATTATTTTACCCAAAACAATTAATTAAATGAATTTTTTATAAAAGTTTTATCCGGCAATAGTTATGATATTGACAATGACGATTGTATACAGTATTCTGTATTATAAATACAATTATTTTGTTTCAAGCTCTTTTGTATGTGGAATATATAAGATGTAAGATAAACATCAAAGCTTTTTAATGTTTGATTTAATTAATAAGCTTTTAGCTTAAACTGTGAATCAGGAAAAGGAGGAAATAATATGAATACTAACTTTAAAGCAGGAACTTGGGAAAATGAGATTAATGTCAGAGAATTTATTCAAAAGAATTATACGCCCTATGATGGAGATGAGACTTTTCTTGCGCAACCTACTTCAGATACTATCAAACTGTGGGAAAAGGTTACAGAATTGATGAAAAAAGAAAGAGAGAATGATGGCGTATTAGATATTGATGAAAAAACTATATCTACTATTACTTCTCATGCACCTGGATATATAGATAAAGATACTGAAAAAATTGTAGGATTGCAGACTGATGAACCCCTTAAAAGAGCTATTATGCCTTTTGGTGGCATCAGAATGGTGAAAGCTTCTTTTAAAGCTTATGGACGTCAGATGGATCCTGATGTAGAGAAAGTTTTTAAATATAGAAAGACCCATAATGATGGTGTTTTTGATGCCTACACCGATGAAATGCTAAAAGCCAGAAAAACAGGAATCATTACCGGATTGCCTGATGCCTATGGCAGAGGAAGAATTATCGGCGATTATAGAAGAGTGCCTCTTTACGGTATAGACTTTTTGATAGAAAAAAAGAAACAGGCTAAGAAAAATTATGTTTTTGCAAGCATGAATTCGCCTGTCATAAGGCAAAGAGAAGAAATGAGCGAGCAAATAAGGGCCTTAGAAGGTTTGAAAGAGATGGCTGCAAGTTATGGCTATGATATAAGCAAACCGGCTCAGGATGTCAAAGAAGCAATCCAGTGGTTGTATTTTGCTTATCTTGCTGCAGTGAAAGAACAAAATGGTGCTGCGATGAGTTTAGGAAGAGTTTCTACCTTTTTGGATATATATGCTGAAAGAGATTTAGCAGAAGGCAAATATACAGAGGAACAAATTCAAGAAATGTTAGATCATTTTGTTATGAAGCTGAGAATGGTAAGGTTCTTGAGAACACCTGATTATGAAGCCCTATTTTCCGGAGATCCTACTTGGGTAACAGAAGTGCTTGGGGGGATAGGGATTGATGGAAGACATATGGTTACCAAAATGTCTTATCGGTTCATGAATACGCTTACTAATCTAGGTTCAGCACCTGAGCCTAATATGACTATATTGTGGTCAAGAAGATTACCTAAGAATTTCAAGACATATTGTGCAAAGATATCTGTACAGACTTCATCTATCCAGTATGAGAATGATGATTTGATGAGAGAAAAGTTTGGTGATGACTATGGTATTGCTTGCTGTGTATCCGCTATGAAAATAGGGAAACAAATGCAGTTTTTTGGTGCACGGGCTAACCTTGCAAAAGCACTGCTCTATGCTATCAATGGTGGTAAAGATGAAATCAAAGGAATTCAGGTCAGTCCTGCATATGCCCCTATTAATTCCGAATATCTGGATTATGATGAAGTGACGCAGCGTTTTGAAGATGTAATGGAATGGCTTGCAAATTTGTACATTAATACACTTAATATTATTCATTATATGCATGATAAATATTGCTACGAAGCATTAGAAATGTCTTTGCATGACGAAGAAATCATTAGAACCTCTGCGTGTGGAATTGCCGGACTTTCTGTTGTAGTAGACTCTTTATCAGCCATCAAATACGCAAAGGTAAAAGTAGTTAGGAATGAACAAGGTCTGGCTATAGATTATATCGTAGAAGGGGATTACCCGAAGTTTGGCAATAATGATAGTAGGGTGGATGATATTGCAGTGAACTTGGTAAAGAGTTTTATGTCTAAATTAAGCAAACATAAAACTTACAGAGATAGTAAACCGACCATGTCCATCCTTACCATTACCTCTAATGTGGTTTATGGTAAAAAGACAGGAAGCACTCCGGATGGAAGAAAGTATGGAGAACCTTTTGCTCCGGGTGCGAATCCTATGCATAAAAGAGATACAAAAGGCTGTATTGCTTCAATGAAATCCGTGTCAAAATTACCTTATGATTATAGTGAAGATGGTATTTCTTATACATTTTCTATCGTTCCCGGAGCGTTAGGAAAGTTGGATGATGAGAAATACAATAATCTTACAGCATTATTAGACGGATATTTTAGTCAAGATGGGCACCATATCAATGTAAATGTATTAAATAAGGAATTGCTTATGGATGCGATGGAACATCCTGAACTATATCCTCAGCTTACAGTGAGGGTGTCCGGATATGCTGTAAACTTTATCAGATTAACAAGAGAACAACAAATGGATGTCATAAACAGAACATTTCATGATAGATTCTAATATATAATCATGGTAATATTATAAGATACAAACAAATTATGAAGGCAGATAAAGATATCTGCCTTCATAATTTGTTTATATATTTTCATAAAGTCTCTTTTTTACATTCATAACCACTTCAGCAATATCAAAGTATACATTTTGGGAACCTTTTATTACAATAAATCTCCCGAATTTTACCATATTGAAGCCTCTAGATAATGTACCACCAATTTTCATAAGCAAATTGACCTCATTATGAATATTTATTAGTTGCAATTCATCCTGCTTATCAAACAACATACTGAGACTATTTAATGCTTGTATAGTGATATCAATACAAAATCTTCTGCCTAAGGTACAAATGGTGTTTCCATACTCATCTACTCCAACCTTTTTAATGAGTCCCCATTCTTTTTTACTGGATTTATCAAAATTTGTTTTTTGCATAATCTCATTAAAATCAGGAATTCTATCTGCCGGAAGTATCCCTAAGTGAATATGTGCTGCAAGAACAGAAGAATGTGTGCCTCCGGAACAGTGGTAAATAATAATCATTTATTCCTCCTATAAATCTATGATGAATAAACAGATAGTATATATTATTATATTTGTACATTTATCTATGCAAATATGCATAGATAAATAACTATTATTGTTTAACTTGCGTATATATGTTAGAATACTTACAGCAAACGAAAGGGTGGTTTATATGCAAAAGAAAATTACACAACTGTTATCTCGGGAATTTAATATTGATGAAAAAATATATAAGCTGTCTCAAGAGGTTGAAGAGTACATATCTGATAAATTTATAGAGATAGATGCTGTCAGTCAATATAATCAGTATAAGGTGCTTAAGGCTTTCCAAAAACATCATATCAGTGATACTCATTTTGCAGAAACAACGGGGTATGGATATGATGACCTGGGAAGGGAAGCACTGGATGCAGTATATGCTGATGTCTTTAGGGCAGAAGATGCTTTGGTAAGACATAATATTATTTCGGGTACTCATGCATTATCAATCTGTCTTTTCGGTGTTCTGCGGCCGGGGGATACATTGTTAGCTGTTACAGGAAATCCCTATGATACTTTAGAAGAAGTAATAGGGATTAGAGGAGAGAACAACGGTTCACTAAAAGAATTTGGTGTTAATTATCAGCAAGTCGACTTGACCCTTGACGGGAGAGTGGACTTAGAGGCAATAAAAACAGCAGTGAATGAAAAAACAAAGATGGTATTAATTCAAAGGTCTAAAGGATATGATTGGCGTCCATCACTAACAGTAAGAGAGATAGGTGAAATCATCCGTATTATAAAGAATATTAATCCAAATACTATTTGTATGGTAGATAATTGTTACGGTGAATTCGTGGAGGACATAGAACCGACAGAGGCAGGAGCAGACCTTGTAGCCGGGTCACTTATTAAGAATCCCGGGGGCGGTCTAGCACCTACAGGTGGATATATTGCAGGAAAAAAAGACTGTGTAAAGCTTGCTGCTTATCGTTTAACATCACCGGGAATAGGAAAAAAATGTGGTGCTTCTTTAGGGATGAACCGCTTAATGTATCAAGGGCTGTTTATGGCACCACATATTGTTTCTCAAAGCTTAAAGGCAGCTATTTTCTGTGCCGCACTGTTTGAAAAACTCGGTTTTGATGTATGTCCGTCTTCAAATGGAATAAGAACAGATATAATACAGGCTGTAAAATTTAATAATCCTGATTTAGTTATAAGTTTTTGTCAAGGGATACAAAAGGGTGCCCCTATTGATTCTTATGTTGAGCCGCAGCCTTGGGATATGCCGGGATATGATTCGCAGGTAATCATGGCAGCAGGAGCATTTATTCAAGGGGCTTCAATTGAATTAAGTGCTGATGCACCTATCAAACCTCCATATATTGCGTATATGCAGGGAGGACTTACGTGGCATCATGCAAAGCTAGGCATTATGATTGCCGTGCAGAATATGATGAATAAAGGACTAATAAATCTTTGAAATAACTTGTTGATTAAATAAGAGAAGTTACGAAACCACTGTAAAAGTATGATTAAGCAAAAGAAACTCGAGATGTCATCCTGAACGCAAGTGAAGGATCTTAGCACTTAAGCAACTTTTAAGATTCTTCATTTCACTTCGTTTCATTCAGAATGACACAAGACGGGCT
>JBFWMP010000138.1:0-7267 GCA_050251575.1 Clostridia bacterium | reverse complement strand
CAGTTAAAATGGCGGTTAAAACAAATTGTAAAACCAATAAAACGGTGGTCATAAGAGATGTCCTTTGTTTTCAAAATAGTGTAGAACCAAGGATTATACCCAAAATGGGTTAAAAAATCGTTAAAGCTCAATAAAACCAAGAGAATAAGACACTATTAATACTAAGGACATCTCTCATAATTTTTTACACAACATGAAAATCAGCATATGTAATTGAAGGATGTGTTGTTGTCCCTAAAATGGCTATTTGTACAGCACTTGCTGAGTCTGAACCGTCGGCATCATAATAAAGGCCTCCTGTAGATGCGTCGTATAAAATGTAATCATTACTATCTTGTGCAGAACTTGTTGCACTAAAATAGTCTGAAGACAGAGCACCTACAGCTGATAGAGAGGTAAATATAGCATTTTCAAGCCAAATAACATCATCCGCAGATGAAAAATCCGTTATCGTATCTACGTTGGTTGAGGCGTTTAGCGTCGTATTAAAATAGAATGTATCGCTACCAGAACCACCGACTAAAGTATCGTTGCCAGCACCACCAGTGAGTATATCATTACCATTATATCCATAAAGTACATTGTTCGCACTATTGCCTGTTAAAATATCATTATAATTAGAACCAGCAAGATTTTCGAAATTCATAATGGAGTCAGTACTTGAACCTCCGGTTGCTTGTGCCGTAGTTAATCCAAGTTTTACAGTTACTCCTGCGGATGAATAGATATAAGATA
Source organism: Clostridia bacterium (assembly GCA_050251575.1). Taxonomy (GTDB): domain Bacteria; phylum Bacillota; class Clostridia; order SK-Y3; family SK-Y3; genus X23. Next base: position 6,532 of record JBFWMP010000138.1, on the reverse strand, counting down.
CCGTATCAATACCATTTCCTCCATTCATGATGTTGTTACCTGCACCTGCATAAATTATATTATTTATAGAATTACCCATACCGTTAATATTATTAGAAGTATTTAAACGTAGATTTTCAATGTAATTTCCTAATGTCCAATTAACAGTAGTAATAACAATATCTGTTCCACCAGCATCTGTTGAACTAGTCGTTGATAAAGTTTCATATATGATATCATTGGTATTATCGGTGAAATAAGTATCGTTGCCCGCTCCTCCAAGCATAATATCATTACCACTACTACCATTTATTATATCGTTGCCATCACCGCCAAATAAAGTATCGTTGCCACTGCCACCATCGATTGTGTCATTACCTGCACCACCACTTATTATATCATTACCATTATACCCATATAAAATATTATTTGCTGAAGTTCCTGTAAGATTATCGTTGTAATTCGAACCATATAAATTTTCAAAATTAGCTATCATATCTGTGCCTGATCCACCTGTGAACTGAGCTGTTCTTAAGCCAAGCTTAATAGTGATTCCAGCTGTTGAATCGATATAAGAAAGAGTGTCAATTCCGCCGCTTCCATTCATGAAATTATTCCCAGCTCCTGCAAAAATAGTATTGTTAAGAACATTGCCTATTCCATTTATAGCATTAGAGGATGATAGTCGAAGATTCTCAAAGTAATCTCCTAAAGTCCAGCTTACTGTACTTACGACAAAGTCAGAGCCACCTGCATCAGTGGAGCTTGAAACAGAAGTTGTCTCATAAATCATGTCAAGAAGACTGTCCACATAATAGACATCATTGCCTGCGCCACCTAGCATAATATCATTACCTATTCCACCATTTAAAGTGTCATTGCCTGCGCCGCCATTTAAAGTGTCATTGCCATTATTGCCTGTTAAGCGATTGTTAACATCATTTCCTATTAATGTGTCATCGCCTGAGCCACCAATGGCATCTTCTATGATTGCTCCTTCAGCTATACCAAGGTTATAAGTGCCATCCGCAGTATCACTAATGCCATAATAACTATAAAAACGATTTGTTTGGATACTAGAGAAGCTACCTTCATTTAAATTTATAAGCGATCCTCTTGATGAGTTGGCTACAGAAATAGTATCATGACCTCCTGCATCCCAAATGGTCAATCTAAATGGAGCTTGATTATCATAAGAATAAATATTATCGCCTGTATTTGTTGTGGTATTTGCACCGTAAAGATATTGCATCGCTGCAATATCATAAATCATAGGGGTTTGAGCATAAACGTAAACATATGTATTTGTTTGGGTGTCTACCCACCAGTTATTATCAGGTGCATTATAAGACATGATTGAGTAGAGTTGATTATCGGTTGTTGCTGATAAAAAAGGCCCCACATCAGAATCGCCATAGTCACCAGGATGTTTTAAGCCTAAGGCATGACCTAATTCGTGGATTAATGACATTAATCCGTAGCCACCCTGCGAAAAATCCATATTGCTACCTGTTAAGCTTGTACTAATCCAAATATCTCCACCTAGAGCAGAAGAATTATTAGGGAAGTAACTCCACCCCCATGAACCAACATCTGATACAGACGAAGAAAAAGCAAAACGAATATCACCTACTTCTGTCCCACTTTCTGTAACCTCGTTAAAGGTTAAATTGGCTACATTTGCCCAATCTTGCAAAGCAGCTCTTGCCGCTACAATTTGGCTAGAGCTAAGTCCATAATGTAATGTTGCATATGGTTCTGAATCAGCAGTGTAATCGTTAGTCCATAAAGCAGTTGAGTTTGTGGTCCAAGGAAAGCTAAAGCTCAAACTAGCACCTGTTCCTTGAGAATCTCCCCATTTAACTCCAGAAAGCAGGGTATTTATGTCATTATCCGTGGATTGAGAAACAAGAGATACTGTGCCCGCAGTAGTATAATTACTCATAACAATTCCTTGTTTAATTTGTTCTATTAATAAAATTTTTTATAGAAATAAGCCATGATTATAGTGCAATCTTTTTTAATTTTTATTAATAAAATGATTTTTTGTGTTAAAATAATTTTTCAATTATAATTTAAACTCATATTAATGTGGGTAAGGGATATAAATGCCTCATCATAATGACGATAACGATGAAGTACATCAAATTTTTTTTAAAGTAAAAAAATCTCTGATATATGTCGGCTTTTTTAGTTTTTTTATCAATCTTCTACAGTTAGCATCACCGCTTTATATGTTACAACTATATGACAGAGTTATGATTAGTCGAAGTGAAAGTACTTTGTTAATGCTAACTTTAATCATTATTATATTGTTTATGACAATGATGATACTTGAGATTGTTAGATCTCGTATATTAGTTCGAATAAGTAATAAAATAGACAATATGCTAAGCGATAGAATTTTTGAATCTATTTTCATGTTATCAAATAAATCACCAGACAAGGTATCGACAGCTCCTTTTAGTGATTTAGCATTAATAAGGCAAGCTCTCACGGGAAATGGTCTTTTTGCTATTTTTGATGCGCCATGGTTCATAATATATATTAGTGCCTTATTCATATTCCATTCATATTTTGGATGGTTCTCTATTTGTGCTGGATTACTTTTAATCTTGTTTGCTTTTCTGAATGAAAGACAAACTAAAAAAAAGTTAATTGAAGCCAATAAAATGAGCCGGTCATCACATACTTTTTTAGAGGGAAGTTTAAGAAATTCAGAAATTATTTATGCCATGGGAATGCAAGACAATATTCGGAATTTATGGCAAAAGAAGTATTTTAGATTTTTAAATGCACAAATGATAGCGAGTGATAATGCGGGATTTTGGGTAAACATAACAAAATCTACAAGGCTTCTTCTTCAATCACTTATTCTAGGCTTAGGGGGTTTCCTTGCATTGCGTTCGGAAATAACACCAGGGATGATGATCGCAGGTTCTATTATGATGGGGCGAGCCTTAGCGCCATTGGATGTCATTATTTCGAGTTGGAAAGGATTCAGTCAAGCCTATGAGGCTTATATTCGATTAAAATATCTTTTAAAAGAACATCCTAAAAAAGAAAAGCCAATGGTATTGCCACCACCTAAAGGTGAAATTTCTCTCGAACAAATTATTGTCATTCCTCCCAATACAAAATTGCCAACAATTAAAGGGATATCATTACATGTAAAAAAAGGTGATGTTGTCGGTATCATAGGCCCAAGTGCTGCTGGGAAATCAACTTTAGCAAGGGCAATTCTTGGTATTTGGCCAGTAGTATCGGGGAAAGTTAGGTTGGATATGGTAGATATTACACAATTAGATAGGGAGCTTTTAGGAGAATATATAGGATATCTTCCGCAAGATATTGAGTTATTTGAAGGGACTATTAGTGAAAATATTAGTCGTTTTTCTGAAGTCAATGCTTCAAAAGTCGTAGAAGCTGCGACACAGGCTGGCGTTCATGAAATGATTCTTAAATTACCGAATGGGTATGATACGCAAATAGGTAAGGGCGGTTCAATTCTTTCTGGTGGGCAACGACAAAGAATAGGGTTAGCCAGAGCACTTTACGGCAATCCTGTAATAGTGGTCTTAGATGAGCCTAATTCCAATCTTGATGATGCAGGAGAGTATGCATTAACAAATGCATTAAGAATACTACAATCTAAAGCCATAACTGTCATATTGATTACTCAGCGTCCAAGTATTGTTCAAATGACAAATAAACTAATGGTACTCAATCAAGGGAAAATAGAACTTTATGGTGATACTCAACATATTTTACAAAAATTACAAATGCAAGCCACCAAAGTATAAATTATGATAAAACAAATTTCAAGACCCGATGATAATGATCAACGATTTATTTATCTAGGTTTATCCGTTATTGTCATTGTTTTTTTTATTTTTGGAGGGTGGCTTGCTTTAGCGCCTCTTTCTGGTGCTGTTGTTGCTATCGGGAATGTTTCTGCTGATATTTATAAAAAAACTGTACAGCATTTAGAAGGTGGAATTGTAGAAGAGATTTTAGTGAATAATGGTGACAACGTACAACAAGGACAAGTTCTATTAAAATTGCATAATGCCCAAGTATCATCGCAAGCTCGTATATTAAAAAATCAATATCTTGAAGCACTTGCTGTAAAATCTAGACTTGAATCGCAAATCAATGGATTGAGTGAAATACAATTTGCTCCTGAGTTGCAACAAGAAGAACAGACCACAAAAATGACTATGATGCTTAAAACTCAAAAACAGATTTTTGAACTAAAACATAAAATGATTGTCAATGATGAAATTATTACACAACAAAGAATGATTCAATTAAGTAAATATATTGATGGCATCACTTCTTTAATTAAGGGGAAATCAATACGCTTAATTGCAATTAATGAAGAAATTACAGAGTGGCAAATACTCCTAAAAGAACAACTCATTGATAAAATTAAAATACGGGAATTATCAAAAGAAAAAGCTATACTTGAGGGAGAAATTGCTAATTCAAAAGCAGATATTGCAAAGGCAGAGGAGCAAATTAACGAGCTTAAATCACAATTATTAGCACGCAAAAAAGAGATACAAGATAAGCTTTTAGATGAGTTTGTCGGAATTAAAAATAATATCACTGAGATACAATCAAAAATGGTTGCTATGGAAGACACTGAACAGAGACTCATTGTCCATGCACCTATCAGTGGTACTGTTGTAGGGCTTGAAATGCACACGATTGGTGGAGTTATCGGTGCTGGGAAACCACTATTAGACATTGTTCCTGAGTCCTCTCATTTTGTCATTACGGCAAAAATTCAAAATACTGATATTGATAAAGTACATCCAAACTTATTTGCTGATATTCGTTTTTCTGCATTCAATACACGATTCACGCATGTGATAGAGGGCAAAGTTATACAGGTCTCAGCTGATAGATTAATTGATCCACGATCAGATACATCGTATTATGAAGCAAAGCTTGAGCTAACACCTAAAGGTTATGAGCAACTCCGTCAATATCATTTTGAGTTAGTTGCTGGTATGCCTGTAGAGGTGATGATTAAGACAGAAGAGAGAACAGCATTAAACTATCTTTTAAAACCCTTCTTAGATATGATTAGTCGTAGTTTTAACGAAGAATAGAGATTCTAACAAATGAAGCATTTTTTTTATTTAATAGTCATTATATGTATGCATCTTGAATCAAATGAAGTATTCCCTACCTTAAGTGAAGCCTACAAACGTGCACTTGATCATGAAGCAAAATTAAAATCCGTTGCCTATCAAGTCAATGCTAAAGAAGAAGATATTAGACAGGCAGAATCTCAACTTTACCCTCAAATTTATACGTCTTTAGACAACTCTCATAGAGAATATAAAGATAATTTATTTCATATGCAAACAAAAGAAAAATATAATTCAGCTTCTATTACAGCATCTCAAGCCATCTATCATCCAGAAATTTTATCGCAAATAGAAAGTGCTAAACTCAAAGCTGATTCTGCGCGCATTTTCCTTTCGAAGCAAGAGCAAGAATTAGCATTTCAAGTCTGCGATGCATATATTTCAACTTTAAAATATCAAAATAGTGTTATTCTCGCGCAATCTTATGTAAATACAAATCTCTTACACTACCAACAAATTAAGCAAAAGCTAGATCTTCAGCTTTCCACTAAAATGGATTTGATGGAATCTAAGTTAGCATATGAGCAATCTAAATCTCTTTTGCATAAGCAAGAGCAATTTTTAGTTTTATCAAAGATGAAATTAAAAAAATTAACAGGGATTGAACTTCATAATATACCATCAATTTCATTTGACACCTTAGATATAAAATCACTGTTACAGCTTACTGCCAATCAGGATTTAAGTCAAAATCCTGACCTAAAGATGAGCAAATTAAATACACAAATATATGAAAAAGAAGTGGAGACGGCAAAATACGGTCATTATCCTATTGTAGATTTAAGTTTTTCACATACCGAATATCAGACAAATGATGTAACGGTTGATTACGAACGAGATAGCAGAGTCGTTTTAGGTATTAAAATTCCACTGTATCAAGGTGGAAAAGTAGATTCACAAGTTGAAAAAAATAGATTATTATTGCAATCAGCTAAAGAAGATTTGATAGATCAGCAAAGAGAGATTCAAGTAAAGTATGAAGAGCTTCTTTTTAATTATAAATCGTCCTTTGAAGATATTAGCTTACAAAAAGATGCTAGACAATCTGCTACTTTATATTTATATTCAGTCCAAAAAGGCTATGAGCATGGTTTAAAAAGCTTAATAGATTTAGAAGATGCAAAAACAAAATTATATGAAATTGAGTTTAAACTGATTGAGTCAATTTATGATCTGATTAATACATATGTAAATATTTTAAATATTACAGGGCGTTTAACTTTTCATGATATAGAGCGATTAAATAGTTTAATGACTATAAATGATTGAAATCAACAGTGATTTCATCGATAGACCGCGCAGGTAGGTAGGTTTTAGCGTATTCTAAATAGACGCCAGAGGTATAAAAAAACTTCACTAAATCTTTATCGAGTTCATTTTCTTTAGCCATG
>JBFWMP010000137.1:0-7275 GCA_050251575.1 Clostridia bacterium | reverse complement strand
AAATTACGTAGAGCTTAATGAAGACAATTTAGAAGATTTTGTTGAAGGTCTTTTGCTTGCAATGTGCGTTTTTAAAAATGACATAGCATCTCCTGAAGAAGATCTTCTTGCATTTACACATACTCTCAATAAGATTGCATTTCGATATTTAAATAAAAATGAATGAGAACATGAGCAAAAGTAAAGCAAATAAGTATAGAAAGAAACCAGTAGTAATTGAAGCCATCCAGTACACAGTTCGCAATGTGTATGACATTCTTGAATTTGTTGGAGATAAATTGGTTATGGAAACTGATTCTGATGCTACTGGGTGCATTAGCATAAAGATAGCAATAAAAACTCTTGAAGGAGAAATGCTTGTTAGCCCTGGAGACTACGTTATAAAGGGAATTTCAAATGAATTTTATCCGTGCAAGCCAGAAATATTTAATAAAACATATGAAAAAGAATAAATAAGATGGAAGAATTTTTAATCAGAGTTATCACAGAACAGAATGAGCTGTACGATAAGTTAACAAAGCTTAATAAGTTCATTGAGACAGAGAAGTTTAAATCTCTTGATGATGAAAATCAAAGGTTACTGAAAATGCAATCAAGTGCTATGAGCATTTATAATGATGTACTGAATATGAGATATGAGCTATTAACAAGAAAATAATGACAATAGACAAAAGAAACCAAATTTCCGACTATGTGTTTGTTAGTAAATACGCTAGAACTATAAACGGTAAAAAAGAGACTTGGGAACAAGCAGTTGACAGAGTGATGATGATGCACGCAAACGAACTAATGCCTAAAATAACTCCAGGAATGGAAGCTGAATTTTCAGATATTTGGGCTAGGGTATCGCAAGCATACAAGGAGAAGCGAATTCTAGGAGCTCAACGTGCACTCCAGTACGGTGGAAGCCAAATGCTGAAGAAAAATATGAGAATGTACAATTGTACGTCGTCATATTTGAACAGGGTTTCATTCTTCAAAGAATTGATGTATATACTTTTATGTGGTGCTGGCGGTGGCTATTCTGCACAGAAGGTCCACACAAACATGCTTCCAGAATTAAAAGGGGTTGACAAAAAGAACAGAGAGCAATATGTTATTGAAGACAGCATAGAAGGATGGGCTTATGCTGTAGATAAGCTGATCAAGTCATATTACTACGGTCTTCCAGAAGTATTCTTCGACTATTCTAATATTAGACCGCGTGGAGCTCATATTAGCGGTGGATTTAAAGCTCCAGGCCCTGACCCATTGAAAAAGTGCTTGATGAAGATTCGAGATTTACTTGAACCGATTAATGGAAGAAAGCTTAGACCTTTTGAACTACACAGAATTTGTTGTTTGATTGCAGATGCTGTTATTAGTGGTGGTATTAGGCGTAGTGCAATGGTTTGCCTGTTTGATAGCGATGATAAGGAAATGATGAAGTGCAAAACAGGAGATTGGTTTGAGCGCTATCCGGAACTTTGCAGGTGTAACAATTCAGTAGTTATTTTGCCTACTACAAGCAAAGAAGACTACGATTATGCATTTAAACAGACTCAAAAATTTGGTGAGCCTGGAATAGCTTTCTTAAAAAAAGATAACTATTCATATAATCCATGTTTTGAGGTAGGTATGTTCCCTCAGGTTCAAAAAGATGGTAAAACTGAGTATGGTTGGAGCACTTGTAACTTGTCTGAGATAAACGGAAATCACATTGAAACTGAGCAAGATTTTTATCTAGCATGTGAGTTAGCTGCTGCAATTGGGACATTCCAGGCTGCATATACAGACTTTAATCCAGATATGGTTGGCTCAGCAACAATTGACATTGTTAGACGAGACGCATTGATTGGAGTTGGAATTACTGGAATGCATAACAATCCTAAGATTATGTTTGACCCAGAAGTGCAACGAAAAGGGGCTATTATCGTAAAGAATACGAACGCTAATGTAGCTAAGATGATTGGAATTAATCCAGCAGCTAGAACAACTGTAGTTAAGCCATCTGGCAATAGCTCTCAGCTTCTAGGCAGTGCATCTGGAGTTCATCCATATCATTTTAGGAAGTATATCAGGAATATTCAAGCCGCAGACACAGAACAGGCTTCAATTGAGTATGGAAAAATTAACCCAAATTCAATTCACGATTCGGTTTACAATCCTGGTCTTGAGAAGATTCTTTCTTTTCCAGTGACTATACCTGACACAGCAACTACTAGAGAAGACTTTACAACAGAAGAGATGATGAATCTCGTAAAATTGACTCAAGAAAACTGGATTGAATACGGAACGAATACTAATCATGAATCATACAGAGAGAATCCGGATTTACGAATGAATGTGTCAAACACAATCACAGTAAACAACGGAGAATGGGAGTATGTAAGAGAGTACTTGTTTAATAACCGTGATTATTTCTGTGGCGTATCTCTTCTTCCGGCTTCTGGCGACTTAGATTACCCGCAGGCCCCATATACAAGCTATCTTGATGAATTTGAGTTAGCTAAAACATATGGCCCTGGAGCAATTTTATCTTCTGGTTTAATTGTTGACGGATTGAATGTATTTGACAACATCTGGCAAGCATGTAATGCAGCCGTTGGATTAGCTGATTCTCTTTTAAAGCTTGAAGACTCTGACATGGCTCAATTTATTATTTCAAATATTAAGGATGGAAAGTTCTTAATTGATAACGATGGAGTTATGGTTAGCGATGTTAATGCAGTAATATGTATGCTAAAGAACAGGGTCAATAAGCGCGTTGACTGGGTTAGGAGATTCAAAAAGTTTGCAAATAGCTATATGGGTGGCGATTTGAATAAAACAGCTAATTGTTTGAAGCATGTAAATGTTTTTCACACATGGAACAGAATTAAAGATTCTGAGAACATTGATTGGTCTAGCATTGAGTGGGACGAAGTTGCAAAGAACGCTGGAGACGAGATTGCTACCGGATGCGCTGGTGGAAAGTGTGAGATTTGATTGCTAAATTAGGTGCGAAGATAAAAATTCGCACCTTTTTCAAAAAAAACTTCAAAAATATTTGCATATGTCAAAAATTGTGCTTATATTTGCATCATAATTATTAAATGCATGGAAGACAGGGAAAATGTAATCGCAAGAAACGTGTTGTACTACTTGCAATGTGAGGTGTCAGATTTAGAAAAGAGCCTTAGTGAACAAGAGAGTCTAAGCGGAATGGCTCTTGCGATTGGGAAAATAGCGGGACTAAAACAGGCAATTAAAATTGTTGTTGGAGAATTCAAATTTGAAGAACATGGCAATATTGATTAAAGACATCCTCCAGATTCAAGAAGGAGATGTTGAATTACGAAGATTTAAAAGAAGGCTACTGAAATTAGACGATGGAGAGTATTCAGTCTTCATTTGCAACAAAGCCAAGAACAAAAGCTTATCACAGCTTAAGTATCTTTTTGGTGTAGTGCTAAGGACAATAGCAAACGAATTAGAAGGCGATAGAGCGACTGTAAACGACCTTTATAGGTTCTTTGAAAGAAAGTATGCTCCTATGAAAACAGTGTCTCTAAACGGAGAGGATTTAGTCGTACAAGACTTAAAGAATTGCTCTTCAAAAGAAATGGGAGACGTTATTGAGCAAATCATCAGGTTCGCTGATAGTGAGCTTGGAATTACAATCGGTTCAAGAGAGCAATTGAAAGAGCCAGAAGCACAGGAGGCGTATGTAGACGCATACAACAATCAGTGGGAAGGATACGATTTAAAAATTTAATTTCATAAACAACAGAACATGAGTACAAGAGAACAAGAAGAAAAAGACGAATTAGAATTAAGTGGCGCGTTAAGTCTTTTTTATGAAAACGAAGAGTCATATGAAGAAGCACAAGCCAGAGCCGATGCGGAGACATCGTATTCAGGCATCGACATCAAGCGATTTAAAATGCCTAAAACTGGAGATACTACTGTTCGCATCCTGCCATTAAAGCCAGGGTCGACTAGAAAGGGTTATGAGTATCCAGTAGCACAGATGTTCTTGAAGATTAAAGTTCTTGACGAAAAAGGAAATCAGCGTAAAGACAAAAAAGGTGAGCCAGTTAAGGACTTCACAGTTAAGGTTGTTGATTCTAGATATTGTTTCCCAGAATTGAAGAAGGAGAAGATTGACATCATTGACACATACAGAAAAGTTGCAGTTGCTAAGCTTAAAGAACAAGGAAATGAAGCTTTAGCTAAAAAAATTGACGGTGGCAGCTATGACGGTGGCTTGAAATATGACTACAAGCGAGTAATGTACCTGTATGACTTAGACAATAAGAAAGACGGAATCCAAATTTGGGAATCTTCATACTCTCAGTTTAAGGACATTGAAGCTCGTAAAATGAAGAACTGGCAGGACTTACTTAGCTACGACAAAAACGCTAAGTGTCCATTGAGTTCGCCTTCAGGAGCATATCCATTGACAATTACTGGAAAGACAGAGAATAAAAAGGTAACTTATTCGTTCTCATTGTCTGACTCTGAAAGAAAGAAATGTCCTCTATCGAAAAAAGAAGCTGAAGAGCTTATGGCATTGCCTTCACTTGAAGACTACCTGTATGTTTACAAAAGATACCATTTGGGAGCAACAATCGAGTTCTTGAAACAATTTGATAAAGAAAACGCAATTCTTGTATTTGACTCTGAAGAAGTTCAAAACGCAATTAAGCGTGTTCAAGAGCTGATCCCAGCGGAAGACGACAGAGAATTTAGCTTTGAAAGAAAAGGAGACGCTGACAAGAAAGAAGACGAAGAGGAAGACGATGCCGTAATGGATTTAGACCAGCTTCTTGACGCTTGGGATGATTTCGTTGAGTCTGGCGAAGGAGATAAAACTGAAGCTGGATTGGCTATCAGAGCTGCAATGAAAGCTTTTATTGCTGAAGAAGGTCTTCCAGTTAGAGCAGCGAGAAGCAAGTCTAACTTAGAAGTTATGAACGAAATCAAGAAGGATATGGACATTCCAGTCGATGAGTCAGAATATGATGACGAAGATGATGACATGGATGACGAGCCAGAGGAGCCATCAAAGTCTTTTAGTAGCCAATCTAAAGAAGAAGATAAGGATGACGAAGACGATGAAGACTCAAAGCGAGCGGCTAGAACTCCAAGAAGCGCAAGAGGGGCGAGACCAGGACGTAGATAAACATAAAAACAATTGGGAAGGAGCCGTAACAAAGCTCCTTTCCTTTTAAAAACATAGCATATGGAGTTCAAATGCAAAAATTGCAAGCATTGGGGTGTTTATCAAAATGAGGTTTTATCGCCATGTAAAAACACCAAAGCGTTTGCTACAGAGCTTGATGAAGATGCTCTTATGAGAGCTATTGTTGATGAAAAAGCACTTGCCATAGTTAATTCTGAAATGAGCAAAACAGGAATTGTTCATACTACAGGTGAATTTGGGTGTATATTTTTTGAACAAAAAGTATGAGACAGGAAAAATTTTTAATAATAACAGACACGCACGCAAAACGAGGTGAGCTAGATGAGTTTGCATTGAACTGGGATGAAGCGTTTGAAATATGCGAGAGAAGAGGAATTAATACAATTCTTTTTGGAGGAGACATGGTATACAACACAGCATCTCAGACTCTAGACGTTCTATCAGCAATTAAAGACGTGCTTGATAAGGCAAATAGAAAAGGAATTATGATTCTCGCTATCTATGGGAACCATGATATGCCAAACAGAGAAATTCAGAACAGTTACTTGCATTTGTTTCAAGGAAGATCAAACTTCCAAGTGTCAAATCAAATTATTGTATGTCCTGAAGATTGCAATTTTAAGCTTCAAATGGTATCTTATTATCTTGAGAATGAGAAGTTTGATGAATTTTTTGACGACATTATTTACCAAAAGTCAAAGACAAGAAAGAACATTTTGCTTCTACACGAAGGAATAAATGGAGGGCTATCAATCGAATCAAAAGAAAACAAAGAGCTTCCAGCAAAAATGTTTGAAGGTTTTGATTTGGTTTTATGTGGGCACTATCACAATAGAGCAACAATATCTGACAACATACAGTACATTGGGTCATCAAGGCAGATGTCTTTTGGAGAAGACGATCAAAAGGGGTACACAATTTTGTTTGATGACGGAAGCATAGAATTCATACAGAACCAAGTAAATAAGAGATTCACAACTATTGAAACTTCATTCAAGAAATTGAACCAGAATACAATAGAAGAAATATCTGAACTTGCTGACGAAGGATATAAAATCAGGCTTATTGTTAATTGCGAAAAGAACGAAGTCAACTTAATTAATAAGTCAGACTATTTGAAGGCTGGAGCAACAAAGGTTGTAATCAAAGCTGACGAAACTTCAGTGAAAGTGAAAGCAGATCAGTCTGCATTTACAAAGTACGATAAAAGTGGCATTATTAACTCTTACAGCGCTTTTTGCGAAGAGAGAGATACTGACCCTACATTTGGTGAAAAATATATAAAAACAATAAGTTGATATGTGGTATCCAGTTAAAATATGGGCGAAAAACGTGTTCTCTTTCAGCGAGATAGAGCACTCATTTGCAAGAGGGGTCACGACTACAATCGTTGGAGTAAACAGAGATGATTCATCTCAGGGCGGAAATGGGTCTGGCAAATCAGCTTTGATTGAAGTTCTTGCAATAGCGACAACAGGATCGCCATTAAGAAAAGTTAACATTGACGAGGTTATTTCTGACTCAGCTGATAGAGCTGTAGTTGGGGTAATTTACAGACAAACAGATTCAACTAAAGAGCTTAAGATCGAACGAAAATTTTCCAGGAAAGATTCTTCAACTGCTAATGCTGAAGTGTATGGAAGCCTTGGTCTAATTGCTTCAAGTGACACCGGAATTGACGCTTGCAATGAGTTTATTTTTAGCCACCTTGGAGTTTCAAAGGACGAAATTTTTAGCAATTTTATTTTGTCAAAATACAAGTATAAAAATTTCCTTTCAGTTTCAGACAATGAGAAAAAAGCTATAATAAACAGGTTTTCTAATGGAGTTTTAGTTGACCAGGCAATTGAATCATTATTGGTTGACAAAACAGAATGCCTAAAGAATCAGAGAGACATTGAAATTAAATTCCATGAGTCAAAAGCTAAATGTGAAGCGATTTCATCTCAGATTGAAGAAAATGAGTCTTTGCGTGAAGACAAAATTCAAAAGAATCAGGAGCAAATTCAATCAAAAAAAGAGGAGCTGTCGATTCAAAGATCTTTAAAAAGAGAATTGTCGCTAAAACTAAAAGACCACTCGTTAAAAATAGCAGAAGCCAAAAACTT
>JBFWMP010000136.1:4550-7292 GCA_050251575.1 Clostridia bacterium | reverse complement strand
GATCAGTTGCTGATATGAAGAACTCATTTCTGGAGTATCTGGATACAATGGCGGTGGCAGTAAGTTTATATATGTTATTTGGAGGAATACTGGGTTTTGCAATTATCTATAATTCAACAATTATCAGTATATCTGAACGGAATATGGAATTTGCGTCACTCCGAGTGATGGGATTTGATAAAAAGGACATCTATCGAATGATCAGCAAGGAAAATATTTTGATGACAATAGTAGCAATAGTCATCGGAATTCCGCTTGGCAGGGGAATGATTGGCGGAATGGTGGAATCATTCAGTTCAGAAATAATTACGTTTCCTGTCATAGCAACACCAAAGATTTTTATTACTGCAGCGGTTGCGACAATCCTTTTTGTTGCTGTTGCACAGTTGGCTACCTTAAAGAAAGTTTATAACCTTAATTTTATTGATGCGTTAAAAAGTCGTATTTCTTAGGAGGATTAACTATGAAAAGGAAAATGATGTGGATTGGAATCATCATATTATTGATTGCTGCTGCCGTTGTATTTCGTATGATGTCCAGCAGCCAAGCAGTTGAAGTTGATATGGACACAGTAGAAAAAGGAGATATTTACAAATGCGTGGAAGAAACCGCTGTTGTACGTCTTGAAAACGAAGTTTCCATATATGCTGCAGAGAGCGGAAGAATTGTGGAAGTACTAGCGGATATAGGAGAAGCTGTCAAAGCAGGCGATATTCTTGTGAGAATGGATGATAAAGAGATATCGCTGCAAAAAAAAGCTCTAGAAGCGCAAAAGCAATCGGTTGCGGCACAATATGAAGAAATAAAGAGACCAATAGATAACCAGGAAATACGCAAGCTGGAAGCGCTGGTACGGTCGGCTGAAGCTTCTTATGAAGAGACCAAGAGAGCAATGAATGATAGTGAAAAGTTATATGAATCGGGAGCCATCAGCGCTGACACTTATCAAAAAACTGTCGCCAAGCTTACAGAAGCAGAGGCAAGTTTGGAGGTTGCAAAAAGCAATCTATCATTAGCACAAAAAGGGATATCAGGAAATGTAAAGAAGCAATATGAGGCGCAGATTGCGGGGATACAGGCACAAATAGAATTGTTGAACAAGAAACAAGACCATTTGACAGTCAAGGCACCTGTTGATGGAATTATAATGGTAAGAGAAATAGAAGTTGGAAATGTCGCACAGCCAGGTATGCTGCTGATGAAGGTTGGAAGTGAGAAGGGGATATTCCTTGAAAGTGACATCCTGGTAGATGAAATAGCAGATATAAAACAAGGAGCAGCGGTGTTGATTGAAAATGAAGATTTAGGTATTAACAATATAAAAGGTACGGTAAGAAAGATTTACCCCGGTGCTTTTAGCAAAATGTCTGAACTTGGTATTGAACAAAAAAGAGTAAAAGTTGAGATTGATTTTGATAACGATGTTGCAGGATTAAAGTCCGGGTATGATATGAATGTAGAGGTTATTACTGCATACAAAGAAAATGTATTGATTATTGATGAAAAAGCAATTTTCGAGTATCAGGCAAAAGACTATGTTTTTGTAAATAAAAATGGAATCGCTAAACTTCAAATGATAGAAAAAGGAATTGAGAGTGATGAGCGGGTAGAAGTTGTAGAAGGATTGAAAGAAGGGGAGAAAGTAATTCTATCTCCTGATGAAAGTATGGAAGAAGGAACAAAGATTAATTAAAAATCTTGCTCATCAAGTGATGAAATAAAGGTTGGTTTTCACATAGTTTAGTACTATGGGAGACTAGCCTTTTTTGTATGTAAGGTTATAGCAAAATGTGCTTACTTAGGCAGAATGTATTTTGTGAGCATAAGAGGACTTTTGGCAGATATCTTAAAAAAATATAATAAAAATGTATGATTAAGTGAAACCAAAAATGGAATCATAGCGTCTAACAATAAGTTGAGTAATTATTAAATTTAAATAGATTAGAAGTATGGGAGGAAAAATATTTTGGGGGTTATAGAATTACAAGATATAGCTCGAAGTTATAAAGTAGGACAGATTCAGGTAACGGCATTAAAGAAAATAGATTTAACCATTGAAGATGGAGAGTTTGTTTCCATTATGGGTCCTTCCGGCTCGGGCAAATCAACTTTACTGAATATCATAGGATGCTTGGATAAGCCAACATCGGGTACATATGAGCTTTCGGGGAAAAGGGTGGAAAAATTGCGGGATAGTATGCTGGCTGATATCAGAAATCAGTATATCGGTTTTGTTTTTCAAAGGTTTCATCTTTTACCCAGATTAAATGCACTGGAAAATGTACAACTGCCTCTTATTTATCGCGGGATGTTAGGCAAAGAGCGACGGAACAGAGCAAAAAAAGCACTGGAGATGGTAGAACTATCCGATAGGATGTATCATGTTCCGGCTCAGCTATCAGGAGGACAGCAGCAGAGAGTCGCTATCGCAAGAGCTATTGCCATGGAACCGTCTGTTGTTCTGGCGGACGAACCGACCGGGGCTTTGGATTCCGCGTCCGGAAAAAATATTATGCAGGTTTTCAGGCAGCTCAACAGTAACTATGGAATAACCATAATTCAGGTAACTCATGACGAAAAAATAGCTGAATATGGTGATAGGATTATTCGTATTCTGGACGGAGAAATTGAAAGAATAGATGAATTAAAAAATAAAGCTTAGTATGTTTGTGCAGTTATGTATTGCTGATAGTTGAGGGTGTATTATATGACTGCAAACTAAAAACAAGGGGGACATTTTGA
>JBFWMP010000136.1:0-4450 GCA_050251575.1 Clostridia bacterium | reverse complement strand
TGGACGGAGAAATTGAAAGAATAGATGAATTAAAAAATAAAGCTTAGTATGTTTGTGCAGTTATGTATTGCTGATAGTTGAGGGTGTATTATATGACTGCAAACTAAAAACAAGGGGGACATTTTGATGCTACAGCGTATGTTAATGATTGTTATGATTTTGGTTATTGTTATTGGAGGAGGGTTCTATGCTTATAAAGAATTAATGCCGCCTGCAAAGCAAGCGGTGCAAGGACCCGTTTATGCGACCCGGGAGGTCGTTAAAGGGGACATTGACGTGAAAGTCGAAGCGGTAGGGAGGTTGGATCCATCGGATGACGGTGCCATACGGGTAGGTGGAGGCTACCGGGGTGGTTTCCAGGCAGTGATAGAAGAGTTTTTCATTAAAGAAGGTGAAGCGGTAAAACAGGGCCAGGTTGTGGCAAAACTAAGCGCGGTTGAATTGCTAAAGGAAATTGATCGAATAAAGGACGAGTTAGAAGAAAAACGCAGACAGCTGTCCGAGATGAGCAGGATACCTATTGAAGAATTGAGCAATTTAAACCCGATGAAGGGCATTATTATCACTTCACCCATTGACGGGGTGGTAAATGAACTAGAGGTGGAAGAAGGCTCAAAATTGGAAGAAGGGGCCAGCATTGCCAGAATTGTAGATAGCAGCAAATATAAAGTAGAAGTGCACCTTTATGAGGGAGAATATAAAAGAATAAAAGAGGGACAGAAGGTAGTACTGCGTTTTCCGTATTTCGATGAAGAATATGAGGGTACCATTACTCATATTAATCCTAATCGTATTCCTTATAATAAAGGGGACGGCAGTGACAAGAATGAAAATTTTGCCCAAGGATTTGTATATTTGGTAATGATAGAAGCAGACAATATGGGTTTAGTGCAAAGGGATATGGAAGTTAGGGTAGGCATCCGCAGCGAAGAGGATAATGTGAGTATTTATTACGTTGCCAATACGGGTAAGGTAAGCGAATTTCTGAAAGAAGAAAGGCTTATGAATACTTCAGTAGAAGCAGTTGTTACAAAAGTACATGTTCAAAATATGGCAACAGTAAATGAAGGTGATCCTATTATTACCATGTCCGGAAGTGATATTGAAACAAAGCTTCAGTCTAGTATTGAATTAATAAGAAGGTTGGAATCTCAGCTGGAAGACCTTAATACAAATCTGCAATTTCTCGAAGTAAAAGCACCTATGGATGGAATTGTAGCTGAAATTAATGAACAGCCCGGTACGGAAGTGTGGCCTGGACAATGGATAGGGCGCTTATATACTGTTTCCAATATGATGCTTTATACGCAGGTAGACGATATTGATATTATCCATATCAAGCAGGAAGCTCCTGTCAGAGTAACGGTAGATGCTTTAGCGAACAAGGAACTAAAAGGAGAAGTTCAGTATATTGAACCGAGAGGGCAAGATTCAGGTCAAGGGATTTCCAAATTTCCGGTTATTATAAAGGTGGAAGGAACGCCTGAGCTTAGACCGGGTATGAAGGCAACGGCACATATTGATGTAGGAAGTGCAAAGGATGTACTTTTGGTACCTGTCGAAGCTATCTTTGATGAAGAAGGCAAATCGATGGTAGAAATAATGAGGGAAGATGGCGTGACTACCGAGGTAGTACCTGTTCAAGTAGGTCTGATGAATGATAAAATGGGGGAAATAATAAGTGGTTTAAAAGAAGGAGATAAAGTAGTAGTGGGGACCAGTGCAGAGCTGATGCCTAGTGAACAAATTGAAACAGGAGCAGGATTGCTTCCGGATAGAGCAAAAGAGAATAATGAAGATGTTAAATCAGACGATGCATCTGAATAAAAAATTGGAAGAATAGCATGAATATAATATAAAGTGAGGTTTCAAGATGAAAAGGCATTTTTATTCCATTTTTATCAGATGGTGGTTTGCAGCCAAAATGGCGTTAGACGGTATTTTAGCTAATCCCCTGCGTTCTGCGCTTACTATTCTGGGTGTAGCAATAGGTGTTACCTCTGTTGTCAGCTTGATGGGAATAGGAGAAGGGGCACGCAGGGCCGTAGTCGAGCAGTTTGAAAGCTTAGGAAGCAATGTAATCGCTATTAAAGCGCATCAATCGGTGGCGGAATTTCAATCGGATTATCCGGAGCAGCTGGTAGAACGTGTAAATGGGCTGCAGGTGGCTACTCCGGTAGTTCATGCGGATACACTTATGAGATGGCGCAGGACGAGAGAGAATATAGGCATCATAGGTGTTAACAATCGTTTTCCGGAAGTTAGGGATCATAAATTAATTGCAGGACGCTTTTTTACAGGTGTGCATGTTAATCAGCGTGCTCCTGTTGCGGTATTGGGATACAATGTCGGCATGAGATTGATGGGCGGTCGTAATGTATTGGGTTATAAGATAGTTTTGAACGGGCAGACGTATACAATTATGGGGGTGCTGTCAGCAAAGGGTAAAGGAAATGCCGACGATATTGACAATAAGGTTGTTATCCCCTATACGGCAGCTCAAAAAATAGCTGAAAAGAGAACCGTAGAAGAAATATGGATAAAAGCTGCATCACCTGAGGTAGTAGATTTGGCGGTTGCACAGTTGAGCAGGATTATCAAAGTAAGCTTAGGAGTAGATCAAAAATCTCCAAGTGATGGAGGGGGTCAGGACAGTATAGGAATTAGTACGGCAGATATGGGCATGAATGTGGGAATGATTGACCAGAGGATAATGGAAAAAAGGATGGGGAGTAGAAATCAAACGGCGAAAGAAGAAGACCCCAAGACTCCCGAGCCAAATAAAAAAGAAGACTTGGTAACTATTACGAATTTAAATCAAATGGTGAATGAAGCAGACAATGCTAACCGTGTAATGACGTTATTGTTGGGAGGAATTGCTGCAGTATCTTTGCTGGTTGGCGGATTAGGTATCATGAATATTATGATGGTTGCAGTTAATGAGAGAATAGAAGAAATAGGTGTAAGAAGAGCAATGGGAGCTAAACAGAGCGATTTGCTGCTGCAATTTATTCTTGAAGCCTTATATGTAAGTTTTATAGGCTCAGTGGTTGGTATTGTGGCTGGGATATGGGGGCTTAAGCTTTTTGAGAATATCGGTTTTCAAACAGCAGTAAGTCTGAAAGCAATCCGTATAGCAACTGTGGTAGCAATGATATCAGGTCTTCTATTCGGTGTTTATCCGGCTGTATCGGCATCATCGGTACCGCCCATAGAAGCATTGCGCAGACAGTAACGGTGCTTAGCTCTAGCAAGCAGACAATAAATCAAGAATTGCATTACTTGTACGTTATATATATTATTTAAAAATAAGTTTCTTAATAAAAATTAAATATCTCCTAATAATATTGATAGAGCAGATAATGTTTCAATTAAAAATTAGGAGAGGATTATTATGAAAAGAAGACTGTATGTTTTAACGCTAATTACACTATTGATTTTTTCAGTATCATGTACGCAAAGACCCATAAGAGGTGCAGAATCTTCTATTTCTGAAATGGGAGATATTAAGAGGGTGAAGGTTACTGCTGACAGAGCTGATGTAAGAACAGGTTGTTCAAATGATACGCCTGTCATCCAAACATCCAACAAGAATAGTACTCTTGATGTAGTCAACAAAGTTGCGGATTGGTATGCAGTAAAGCTCCCTAACAATCAAATTGGTTTTGTTGCTGAACAACAATGTACGCCTGTTGTTGTTGAAGATGGTAACAAAGCAGCAACGCCGGGTACTCCAGCGGTAACTCCAGGAGGTACACCTGGAACAACAGTGGGGACTGCTCCAGGCACTACCCCGAATACTACTACACAAAAAACTACGCCGGGAACGGTCCCAGGCACTACTGCTCCAAAAACTACACCGGGAACAGAAGGTGGAACTGCTCCAAAGATACCGGATAATACGCAGACAAATAAAACCACACTAACCAGCCAAGAACAAGAAATGCTGAGGTTAGTCAATGAGGCACGGTCTCAAAATGGTGTGACATCTTTAACAATAGATATGGAACTAACTAATGTGGCAAGAATAAAATCTCAGGATATGATTGATAATAGTTATTTTAGCCATGATTCACCGACATATGGCAGTCCTTTTGATATGATGAAGGATTTTGGAATAGAATATGTTCGTGCAGGAGAAAACATTGCAGGTAATCAAACTGTCCAAAAAGCACATGAAGCATTAATGAATTCTCCGGGACATAGAAAGAACATACTAAGCCCGGACTTCACACATATAGGACTGGGAATTAAAAATGGCGGCTCTTATGGCAACATGTTTACGCAGATGTTTATTAGTAAGCCTAAATGATTTTATATTTAGGTCAATTGAAAAAGTAAATTCCACTTTGTAGAGTTAAATTCCACTGTAGTGTGTGATAGGAGAAAATAGTACATATAAAATTGGTTTATATGTACTATTTTTCATATAAATTAGTTATAATTATAA
>JBFWMP010000135.1:0-7303 GCA_050251575.1 Clostridia bacterium | reverse complement strand
CAGTAGTTCTACTTTACCTTTTATCACATAGCCGCCTTGAACAGCAACATGATTATGCAGGGGAATTTGTGCACCTTTTTTCATGCTATAATGGCATATCATCATTTGTTCATTATATACCAACGTGGTCCTGAAAAAACCATCAAACATTTCAACAGCCTTCTCTTCGTTTACACAAGTTATCCTCTTTTTTTGTTCCATTACTTTAATTACCTCCTAGTATAATAATTTTGCACCAACGTTACATGACTTTCAACTAAATTTATTCACTCTACGCTTTTTGCATTTCCCCTTCTCATTTCATAAAAGTATCTTGATGTATTTTTAAGCCTTTTCATATGTTCTGACAATCTTATTATGCAAACATAATTACATCAATAATTTATTGCAATATTCGCGCCAACTTTTATTAGGAGATTTATTTATAACCTCAAAGTTTTTTATGAAAGAATTAAATTTTAGCATCTCCCCAACTTTTCTGTTGAATAAAAAATACGAAAGTCCAATCTTAGGACTTTCGTATTTTTTTGGAGGCGCCATCCAGATTTGAACTGGAGAATAGAGGTTTTGCAGACCTCTGCCTTACCACTTGGCTATGGCGCCATACTATATTTATTAGCATAAATATTATAAATCAATCCTGCCGAATTGTCAATAAACTTCATTAGACACATTCTATTAAGTAACAAAACACTTTCATATTTACTAATAAGCAGGCTAAATTAAATATTATCGTTATTTCAAAAAAATAAAAGACAGCTTATTGTGTCTCTTATTTAAAGTGGAGCGGAAGACGAGATTCGAACTCGCGACGTTCACCTTGGCAAGGTGACGCTCTACCACTGAGCCACTCCCGCAAATACTTAATGGTGCCTCCGGGCGGAATCGAACCACCGACACGGGGATTTTCAGTCCCCTGCTCTACCGACTGAGCTACAGAGGCATATATGGCGACCCGGAAGGGGCTCGAACCCTCGACCTCCAGCGTGACAGGCTGGCATTCTAACCAACTGAACTACCGGGCCATATATAATAAATTATTATGGTGGGCACAATAGGGCTCGAACCTATGACCCCCTGCTTGTAAGGCAGGTGCTCCCCCAGCTGAGCTATGCGCCCATAATAATCATTAACCGCCGCGTTTAGCGACAGATATTAGTATACAAAATTCTAACGTTAAAGTCAATGCCTCGCACTCTCATTTGGATTGATTAAAACAATTTATTATATCCAGCCTTACTTTACCTCTGCTATGCTCATTATATCATCTTAAATGTCAAATTGCATATCAGAATATAAAGTTCTGATTATTACATCTACTAACTCGTAGTCCTCGGCTCTAGACTCTTTCTCAATAACTTCTCTAACTGGCTTTTATTAAAATGATATACTTTATCGCAGAAATGGCAGGTTAGCTCTGCTTCTCCTTGCTCTTTTATGATATCCTCCAACTCTTTCTTCCCTAAGCTGATTAGCACTTTTTCAATTCTATGCTGCGAACATCCGCAGTGATATTTTGTTTCAATTTTATCTGTAATATGCCATTCAAAATCCTCAAGAATTGTTTTGAGCATATCTTCCGGGCTCATACCTTCAGAAATCATAGCAGTAACGGACGAAATCTTTGATATTGCATTCTCGATTTTTTCTACCGTCTTATTATTTGCCTCCGGCATTAACTGGATAATGAAACCACCGGATGCTTTTACAGATAAATCAACATCTACTAACACCCCTAGGGCTACTGCTGATGGTATCTGCTCTGATCTTGCATAATATAGCGTCAAATCTTCTGCAATTTCCCCTGTAGCCAATGGCACCTGTCCTACATAGGGCTCTTTTAAACCCAAATCACGAATAACCGTAAGATAGCCTGTGCCTATCGCACCACCAACATCTAACTTCCCATTAGATTTTAGCGGGAGATCTACTTCCGGATCATATACGTATCCTTTTACATTTGATTTTGAATCAGCGACTGCAACAACACCTCCGAGCGGTCCATTTCCCTTTATCTGAATGGTAAGGATATCTTTCTCACCCTTTAACATTGCTCCCATCATTGCTGCTCCCGTCAGCACTCTTCCCAACGCTGCCGAGGCGATAGGATAGGTATGATGCATCTTTTGCGCTTCATTTACCATATTTGTAGTAACCGCTGCAAAAGCCCTGATTGCTCCGTCACTCGATATTGCTCTAATAATATAATCTGACATAGTATTACCTCCATTTTATATTAGCCCGGAGCTCGGAGTTAGGAGCTCGGAGTAAAAATTGTTCATAAATCTAGAAACCTTATTTATAATAGAATTCAAAAATCACAATACTATTTTAACCATTATTCTCAAAAACACTTACTAATTTACCTGTTAGATGCTCCAAGCAATAAGCTCCGAGCTTATTGCATAAAAAATCCCCGGCATAATATTCATTATACAGGGGATTTCGGCTACTGCATTATAATAGTAGAGCTTCTATATCCTAAACCTAAAAGGTTAATGACGAAATTATGCTCTTGTTACGTTAGCAGCTTGAGGTCCTTTTGCACCTTCAATTACTTCAAACTGAACTTCCATTCCTTCTTCAAGGGTCTTATAGCCTTCCATGCTGATCGCTGAAAAATGAACGAATACGTCACTTCCTGATTCACTTTCAATGAATCCATAACCTTTTTCAGAGTTAAACCATTTTACTTTTCCTTTTTGCATTAAAAAATACCTCCTAATTCTTTCTGTAGCTAAATAATTATCTTAACTACAAGTTACAGTCTACCATATGAGGATATCTTTGTCAATATTTTCGGCGAACTGTAAAGAAAACTCTTTCACTGCGTCTGCCCGGTTTTTCAAACAAAAACTGCTCAGATATTTCAAGCAGCTCAAGCCCTGATATCTTCAAACACTTCTTAATAGTAGAAATAGTGTATGCCTTTTCTTGGTGAAGTTCATCTATTCTATTATATCTTTTTCCTTCTTTAATAAAAAAATTTAAATAAAAATCACAAACCTTATTTTCCCTGTTATAATTATTCTCCCAAACATAAAATATGTTTTCCTCGTCCACCACAAAGGTATTGTATCCCAGCACTTCTCTAATCTTATATGCTGTATTAATATCAAAAATAAATAACCCTCCCGGATTCAGATAGTTATCTACTAATTTAAACATCTGTACTAGTCTTTCTTCTTCCAAGATGTAATTGACACTATCCATCAGACAAAGAATGACATCTACAGTACCATACAATTCAAATTGCGTCATATCCTGATGCAAAAAGAGAATATCTAATTCCAGTTCTTTCGCCTTGGGTACGGCAACATTCAGCATATCCTCTGAAAGATCAATGCCTATCATATCATAACCACGCTGAGCAAGACGAGTACAAATATTACCCGTACCACAAGCCAGCTCTAAAACAAGCTGAGGATGTACATGGTATCTTTTAAATATCGCCTCAATATAGTCAGCCCATTGGTTATAATCAACGTCTTCCATTAATTTATCATAAAGGTATGCAAATCCTAAGTAGCTATCTGCCATTATTCTTCTCCCGCATCTGTACGTAGCATTTTATCAAGAATCACCCTATATCCGTCAGCTCCATAATTCAAACATCGATTTACCCTACTGATTGTAGCTGTGCTAGCTCCAGTTTTATTAACAATGTCAGTATATACATGGTGCTCATTAAGCATCTTAGCAACTTGGAGTCTCTGAGCCATCGCTTTAATCTCTGAGACAGTGCACAAATCTTCAAAGAAATTATAACATTCTTCAATATTCTTTAATGAGAGCATGGCTTTAAAGAGTTCATCCGTATATTGATCTTTGATTTTCTGATTCATACCTATCACCACACCTTATCTTTCATATACCCAATATTTTAACATGATAAATTGTTAAAGTAAACAGTTTACTGTTTTGTTAGATTAGCAAATGCCGCCATAAGGTTCTTGGTCCCGACACTTTCAAAAGCAATTTCTAGCTTTGCGTCATTACCCAAAGGCTGCACACCAATAATCAGACCCTTCCCAAATTTTTTATGAATTACGATATCTCCAATACTGAAGTCCTGTGGTACATTTCTCGGCTTAATCACATTAGTATGAAAGATACTATTTTTAGGCATCATCGGAGTTTCATTGAATATACCGGACTGCCGGCCTTCTTTTTCTTCCTGCCCATCGATAAATTCAGCAGGAATTTCTTTAACAAATCGCGAAAGTCCATTATACATGGTACTGCCAAACAATGTTCTTTGAAATGCATGCGTAAGATTAAGTTCTTCCTGTGCACGGGTAATCCCTACATAGCAAAGCCTTCTCTCTTCCTCCAGCTCTTCTTCAGAGGCACTGGAACGGTATCCCGGAAAAATGCCTTCCTCCATTCCACAAAGAAATACTATCGGAAACTCCAGTCCTTTGGCACTATGCAGTGTCATTAATACTACCGCATCCTGTTCCTCATCATAATTATCTATATCGGATACAAGAGATACTTGCTCCAAAAAAGCTTCCATAGTCTTTTCTTCAGAACCTGCCTCAAATTCCAAAACAATTGACAAGAATTCTTTTAAGTTTTCTATCCTGGTTTGTGCTTCAACACTTTCTTCTTTTTCTAACGCTTCCAAATATCCTGAACTCTCCAAAATCTTATTCACCAACGCCGTAATAGCTAACTCATCTTTCACCGCTCTAAGGCTATTAACCATATGCACAAAATTCATAAGCTTAACCGAACTCCTGGATAATGCAGGTATGTTATCTGCATTGGATATCATTGCAAAGATACTGGTATCCCTTTGGTTGGCAATTTCCTCCGCGTTTTCTACCGTAGTCTTGCCAATTCCTCTTTTAGGTTCATTGATTATTCTCTTCAAGCTGATATTATCCATAGGATTCTGAATGACTCGCAAATAAGCAACCAGGTCTTTAATTTCTTTCCGATCATAGAACCTGAGCCCTCCCAATACTCGATAAGGAATAGCTTCACGAAGAAGCATATCTTCAATAACACGAGACTGTGCATTCATCCTATAAAGAATAGCAAAGTCAGAATAGTTTCTATTCTTTTCCATCCGTATTTTTTCAATTCGCTGTGCAATATAAAGACCTTCTTCATGCTCATTATTTGCACTAAAGAGATGGACTCTTTCTCCTGACATATTTTCAGTCCAAAGGTTTTTCCCTTTGCGTCCATGGTTATTCTTAATTACATGATTAGCAGCATTCAAAATGTTTTGAGTAGAGCGATAATTCTGCTCTAACTTTATAGCAGCAGCATCTTTAAATGTTTTTTCAAAATCCAATATATTACGAATATCTGCCCCTCTGAACTTGTATATGCTTTGGTCATCATCCCCTACTACACATAAATTGCGATGCTTCTTTGCCAACAAACTTACCAGCATATATTGGGATGTATTCGTATCCTGATATTCATCTACTAAAATGTATTGGAACTTTCTTTGATAGTATTCTAGCACATCAGGGTTCTCATTAAATAACACCACTGCATTCATAATAATGTCATCAAAATCTAGAGCATTATTCTGACGCAGTTTTTTTTGATACAAGGTGTAAATCGCTGCTATCTTACTCATCCGATAATCACCCTGATAAATAGAGGTAAATGTCCTTGGATCCATCAATTCATCCTTAGCCTTACTGATTTCCGACAATACGCCTTTAGGAGGAAAATTCTTGTCATTTAAGCTCAATTCTTTCAGACAATCCTTTATTACTGTCTGTTGGTCTGAATAATCATAAATAACAAAACTTTTTTCATATCCTAACCGCTCAATATCTCTTCTTAACATCCTCACACAGGCAGAATGAAAAGTGCTGACCCACATATCATTAACCTGATCTCCTACCAGCCGCTCCAAACGTTCTTTCATCTCTTTTGCTGCTTTATTGGTAAAGGTAATGGCAAGTATACTCCAAGGGGCAACCTTCTTTTCCTGCAGCAGGTAAGCAATCCTATAAGTAAGTACTCTGGTTTTACCTGAACCTGCACCTGCCAATATCAATAGCGGTCCATCCGTACATAATACCGCTTCCCTCTGTTCATTATTTAATCCTTCTAATAGTTGATTCACTCAAGCCACCCTTTCAATCATGTGTATCTAAACTAAAAACTCCTAATTCTTTTGTCTGTAATAATTATATCTTTAAAATAAAATTCTTATCTTGCTGTCTTATTCTATATCTTACCATAGATTATAGGTTAAAAAAACTCTATTAAAACAAAAGGCAGCATTAACTTATTAAAAATATCCCAAAATGTCATTCTGAGCGTAGCGAAGAATCTTAGCTTTTAAGCGACTCTTAAGATTCTTCATTTCACTTCGTTTCATTCAGAATGACAGAAAGTGGGCCTTTTGGGTGGTTTCGGACGGTTCTTTAGTCACATTTCTTCTAAGAAAACAGCTATAGACCCATAGCCTATAGCTGTTTTCTTAAATCAAGAAACTTTACATCTTTACTACCCCTATATTGATGGAGCATTAGAAAGTTTTTGTCAGGAGATAAGGTTATCGATGTGGGATATTGACTCAACCTCACCAATTCAACCTCTGTAAAATCCTGCTCTATTCTTTTAATCACATAGGTCGTTTGTTGTGCATATCTGCTTCGATTTGGTTCGCTTTCAACAATCACCAGGCTTCCATCAGTGAGCCACCAATGATCGGTCAAGAGCATACTATTAATAGCTTTCTCTTGACCACTGTTCAAGTCCCTTAGCATAACTTTTGTTAAAATATTCTCATATCTAGTCATGTTATATAACTGTTTCATATATAATGCCAAATTGCCACTTGGAGAAACACTCTTTATACTTGACTCTACTGTATAAATATTCCTTGGCTCAGCCTGGTCTTCTTCTGTCTCTCCTAAAGGATTAAAAACAGTTGTATCCCCATCTGAGTCTTCGCTACCCCGTGCAATAATGTTCTCATCTATGGAGATTACCTTCGTATAAGCTCCGGTTAAACTATCAAGCTTCCATATCTCATTCGTTACCTTCTCGATATTTATATCCTCTCCTTGCTGAATTTGGTCTAAGAGTGCTTCCTTATCCCCTGCTACCTGAATATATAAGGAATCGCCTTGAGGAGACCATATCAGACCATTTTGGTATTTTCCAAGCAGAATACCCTCGGGATGAGGATAGTACCTTATATTTCCACTATTTAGATCATAAATTCCTATTTCTTTTGCAAGCAAGTTAAAGCTTGAATCAACAGCATGATTAAGGAAATCTTTTAATTCTTTATCATCTGCCTTCACTCTATAAAAAG
>JBFWMP010000134.1:0-7380 GCA_050251575.1 Clostridia bacterium | reverse complement strand
CAATAGTATTATTGAATATGAGCTTTCCTTTAGAAATAATAATCATCTTGTATTTAGTATGTTTGATAAAGCAATACAAAAATATCCTGATGCTAAGCCCATATTTCACAGTGATAGAGGGTTTCAAGTGCGACAAGAAGTCGCTTAATATATTGCCGAAAGGCTACCCCATCCATTCGGGGCAACTCTATTGTGACTAGCGTAGATGGTAACGTCTGGGTTAGAAAGCTCACAAGACAATGTGGAATTCCGAGAAGCCTAAAACTGGGACAACTGCTAGAGTAAGAAAGTTATGGAGAACGTAAAGTGAATCACTGTAGGAATCGTTACTCTGGAACAAGCGAAATAGGCTGATACGCTTTGACCAAAAGGTAAGGAGTCGAGCAAAGGCGAACTGTTAAACCAATGCGAATGGATAAAGAACTCCCGGTTTAAAGGTGGCTCCTAAGACTTTCACAATTATGTATTATGCGGAACTTGGTAAACCCTATATGCTCCTCTTTAACGAGGTATCTAACCGTAAGGCGATGAAATGGCATAGAGGGCAGAAGAAAAGGATAAAAAGCAAAAGCTACTTTTGTAATGAAAGAAGATAGGGGTTCAAACTTTGCCCTAACTCGAAAGGGTGCTGACTTATCCTATGGTGTTTCTTGGCAGGAAAGGATGGTAAACTTATGAATTTTAGCAACTCAACGACGGATAATACCGAGAGACTAAAAGACACAAAATCACTTGCATTTCAATGGGATTCTATTGATTGGTTACAAGTAGAAAAGGATGTTAATAGGCTACAAACCAGGATTGCTAAGGCAACAGTGATGGGAAACATGAATAAAGTAAAAAGATTACAATATCTACTTACACACTCATTTTATGCAAAAGCCTATTCGGTAAGGAAAGTAACTACTAATAAGGGAAAGAATACTTCTGGAGTAGATAAGAAGCTATGGTCAACCTCAGCCTCTAAGATGAAAGCAACTCTATCACTTACAGATAAGAGGTATAAAACAAAACCCCTTAGGAGAGTTTACATTGAAAAGAAAGGTAAAAACAAGAAAAGACCACTAGGAATTCCTACTATGTACGATAGAGCAATGCAAACATTGTATGCTTTAGCACTGGAACCAGTAGCTGAATCTACAGGAGACAACATCTCCTTTGGTTTTAGAAAAGGAAGAAGTGCAAAAGATGCTTGTGAACAGATATTTAGCGTACTGGCAAGAAAGTGTTCTCCTACATGGATACTAGAAGGAGATATTAAAGGTTGTTTTGATAACATTAACCATAATTGGTTACAAGAGAATATACCGATGGATAAAAGAATAATGAAACAATTTTTAGAATCAGGGTTTGTCTACAAAGGAACCTTATTCCCTACTGAAAAAGGTTCGCCACAAGGTGGTGCTATCTCAAGTTTATACGCTAATATGACTTTAGACGGTCTTGAAAAGTTGATACAAGATAAATATCATCGAAATTCAAAAGGTAATATAGAGAATCACTACCGAGCAAAAACTAAGGTCAATTTGGTTCGTTATGCTGATGATTTTGTGATTACAGCAAATACAAAAGAAATAGCAGAGGAACTACAAGTTCTGGTAGGTGAATTTATTCAAAAACGAGGATTAACTTTATCTGAGGAAAAAACAATGATTACTCATATAGATGATGGTTTCGACTTTTTAGGTTGGACATTTCGTAAATTTAAAGGAAAACTAATTATCAAGCCTTCAAAGACATCAATAAATACCCTAATAAGAAAATGCTCTACTATAATTCTAAAAGAAGGAAAAGCAGTTACCCAATCCCAACTAATCATCAGACTAAATCAAGTGATAAGAGGATGGTCTAATTATCATAGACATGTGGTTGCAAGTCAAGCATTTTCATCCATTAATAACACACTATATCTCTTACTAAAACAATGGGCAAAACACAGACATCCTAATAAAAGTAGTTGGTGGAGACTTAACAAGTATTGGCATGAAAAGGGTATGAAAAGATGGTTATTCATGACAGATGATTATAGTCTTATAAATATGAAAAGAATAAAAATCATCAGACATCCCAATTTACAGATTTCAAAAAACCCCTTCTTGGATGAAAAGTATTTTACAAAAAGAAGGATGATATTAAAATCACTGAATGCTGCCCTAAAGGGTGAAGAAATGCTTGAGCCGTATGAGCGGGAAACTCTCACGTACGGTTCCTAGACGAGGGAAAGGGAGTAATCCCTTTTCTTTAGTCGATTATACAGGAAATGTCTTTAAAGGTAAGATTGAAGAAGCTGGAATGACTCAAAGTATGTCTAGAGTTGGAAAATGTATTGATAATGGACCAATGGAAGGTTTCTTTGGTACTTTAAAAACTGAAATATTTTACGAAAAAAAGTTTAAAACACTTGAGGAATTAAGGGCAAAAATAATAGAATACATTAAATTTTACAACGAAAAAAGATTTCAAAAAAAATTAGAATGCATGGCCCCTTTAGAATATCGAAACCATGCATCCAAATGTGCATAACATTTTAATTAAATTACCTGTCTACTTGACAAAGGTCAGTTCATTTTTGAGTGACTTCATTTTTTCATTTTTATTTTGAAAATATATCTCTCCTACTGAATTGCCATGCTATTGACATAGTTTACTATCCTCATAAAGAAGTTCGGGGTCAATATCTGCTTGATTACTCCATTCAATGCTATCAAAACTAACTCGAACTGATTTGAACATTTTCTCGTCTCTTAACTCCTTAAAAATCCCTTTATCAAGATATGGCTTCATATCAAATATTCTCTTTTCTCCATTATCAAACGTTAATAGCAATTGATAGCCCTGTAAAGGCTCCACATTAATAATAGCTAAATACATCAATCCTCACTCCCTATTTCAATGGTTCAATCTTAAATGGCAACTCACTATTCATTGCAAGCTTCCAGTCTGCTAATAGTTCTTCCTTTCTTAATTCTGCCCAAGCTAAGACAAGCTTAAGCTGCTTTTGGGGAAGATTTCCTTCACTTAATTCACAGGTATTTATATCAATTATAGCTTTATACTCCCCATAATACGCATGAAAATGTGGTGGTTTATGCTCTTTAGGTGCACAAAACATTCTAATTATTATTCCGTAGAACATACTTATAGTCGGCATTTAATCATCCTCTTTTGTTAATCTAAAATGCACATCTTTACCCTTTTATTATACCACAGATCTTACATTTGAAAAGATTAATATTAAAACCAGAGCTTCTCCAAATTTTCTTTTCCAATGGCTGATCACTTTCATAGTTGTAGATGATAAAATTAAGCCATTGGTTGATATGCTTTTTATGCAGATGACCGGCCCCAATGCTCGCAAGTTAATTTGTAAAAGTATTACAACACCGATTTTGTCACTGTGCGTTTGCGATATTTTATTGATGATTGCTTGCGTGGTAAAGAGCGATTTGGTTTAATGGCAGTGGTGTAAGCAGTCAAACAGCTTATCCATTCTTGGTAGATAGGTTCTAGTAATACGGGTAGCTCCTTCTGTCCTAACCTCAGCAGTCTTCTTCTCACTTATTTCAACATAGAAATCATCAAGCAGCTGTGGTGGGAGTAATCTGTTTATCTCTAAGAACAATCCTCCGCCAACCTTTAGAGGCTTCAAAGTAAAGCAGCTGATATCTACATGATTGGCAATGAGCCAAGCCACTGCCGATTCGGTTTGACGGTCGAATGACGAAGCAATCAAAATGATTCTCTGCTTCTTATTAAAGGTCTTCATGGCATTGTTCTTTTCCAGGAAAGACTCAAGGATCCTCATAGCCTTTTCGTGAGGTGTCAGACCACCAAGGTCAAATTCATGTGCATATCTCGTAACATATGGGGCAAATATCTTTTCCACCAGTTCTTCAGGTGTTTTGATCTTTGCATAGCCTGCTGCATAACGGATGGCCTGAAACTCTAACTCTTCTTTTCTAGCCTTAATATCTTCAACATCACGCTTAATCTCGATAAGAACAAGATTTCCGTTTTCATCGATAGCAGTGAGGTCGCTTCGACCCTTTTCACTATTGGTGACCTGGCTTCCGATAATTAGGAGAGATTCATCAGTTAAAAGAAGTTCAATGTTTGTCCTGATGAACTCTTCCATATGCGATTCTTTAAGATTTAAAGACTTGAAACTCGTCTCTGTGATGTCCATTTTATCTACAGTTATATTGGCATCTGTCTTGATTGGTATGATCATTCCTGGCGGCACCTCCTATTCAATTAATCATCATTAGATCCCATACTCTTTCTTGAAGCGTCTCTTAGATTTATTATAAAGCTTTTCCAGACCCTCTTCATCTTTTTGTATTTCCATGAGGACAATTTCAACGCATTCATCAACAGTAAATACACTGAATGGCAATTTTATCTTACTCATATCATCATATAGCTTCTTTTTCAAGTCTTGGTCAGATAAGCCTTTCTTCTCTTGATAGTCAACAACTCTGCTTGTTATCCCTGGTGCCATCGTAACAATCGAATTTTTGTATGGAAAGTATCCATCGGCATAGATCTCCATGAATTGCATACTAAAGCCATTTGATAATCCACTTAAATCATAACGGATAACTTCAGATAAAAGAGCGAAAGCATTGTCTAGCTTGCCTTCTTCTTTGACAAATTTGGACATTGAAAAGCGGCAATTTCTATATAATCCAAAATCACCGTGTTGAATATGGATCATACTTCTTTCATTCAGATAGCCCCAAATAACATCTCTGAATGAAAGTCCTGGTTTTCTATGCTTAACCTTTTCACTCAGTGACCAGATATCCAAATCTTCAATCCCTTGTCGATGAATATAAGGAATATAATCTTCTTTCTTTAGGATTTCATTACCCGCATCAGTTAGTTCGTATGTACGCTTTGTAAATATCGTATTTAGTTTCTCCTCAGACACTTCATCCATGAGACGCTGAACTAGCTCAGCCTTTTTACCAGAGACTTTTAATCCATTATCTCTTAATACATCCTTTAGCACAACGGCAGTCTCTTTTTCAATTGCTGACCGCAACGATCCAATTTGAAGAAAGCCTCTGTCTTTTAATGAAGTCAAGCACTTATCAACGTCTTTAACACCGTACTTATACCACCAGAATCCAGGATAAGAATTGCCTTCAAGATAGTATTTTGTCGCATAAGAAAGCAGAAGTATTTCATGTGGATATAAGCCTACTTCATTTGGCTTTATGCCTTTGATTATCTTCTCAACAGGAACAACATCAGGCTCCGGTGGGGTATTAATGATCTCTGTTTTAACGCTTATCATAGAGCTGATGTCGAATTCTTTCTTGTTTTTTGATTTGCTAATCTGTTTGTTTTGGTTGTTTCGCTTCTTGAGAAAGTCAAATAATCCCACTCATATCCCTCCGTTTCTTCTATTGATTCCTATTCGTCTGGATCCCTATGCTCCGTCATTTGAACATCAACCCAATCTTCCTCTATGTACACCATTCTGTTCTGACCTTCTGCCTTACGATTAGGTCCGGCTTTATACAGTTTACAACTTAATGGGCCATAACAGAATGTCTCAAACCTATACATTCTCCTACCTCTCGGGTTCCAGTTATCTATAATAATCTCAACCGGCATCCTAGCTCCCCACATGCAGCTACTACACTTCGTCTCATATGTCCTGGCTGACAGTCTGCAATGTCCTCTTTCTCGGTAAACTTCTAACTCCGGCGGCACCAGTTCCCAGGGAGATGATGTGCTGCCCTGTTCTACATTAGATATGACTTTAAGTTTTGAGACTTTGTAATAATCAACTGGCTCCATATCGGGATCCGGTACTGGTAAGCACTCTCCAGAAATAACATCGTTCACTTTGAATTGATGTTTAGCATGAGCAGCTTTACCGATACCGATGGAGAAGGTTGTGTTGTTTGCATTGCTGATCTCTCCTTCTAACTTTATGGCGTAGCCAAGATATGTATGGGAGGCTTCCTCGAAGGATCTGGTTAGGCGAATGCGGGGTTGGATTGAAATTATAATCCCTTTGAAGGTTAATTTGTCCATGACTGGAGGCCTCCTTTACTTTAGTTCCAGAACTCTTCTACTGGTTTAGCATTGATTCTTTTAACTTTAGATATCTCATCTATCCATAATTTACTTGGTTTGCTTTTATAATAGAAAGTAATAGCATCAATTTTCTCATTTGATAAGATACTATTCCATATATGCTCATCATTATTTGGAGACATTCCTACTATAGTAATTGATCCAGCTATCTGCTCAAATTTGTCACTAGGATAAATATGATGACTCAAGTATGGATACTTTTCAATTGTTTTCATCATATCGTATGCATATATTTGTTTTGGATCATCAGAGTTCTTCATTAACAAAATTTTTATCTTCTCTTGTATTGTTAATCCAGATTTGATTTTTGATTTCAACTGTTCAATACCATATTCGGAATTTCGGAAAATGCTCATAATATACTCTTTGTTATATCCATTAAAGCCCAATGTTGCATTGCAATATATATGTGAATTCTCACTTGTAACTGGATTGACCTGCCCACGTATTTCTTCCATCATCTTTCCCATATATGTGTTTGGGTTGTACTGATCTAATAGGGTTTTAAAATCACCATGCAGATAATGGACTTTTCTATTGGCTATTTCTTCTAAATTGCAATCATAATTCACAGTGTAAATTTCTTCGAATATTTCAATTTTACTTCGTAGCAATTCTACTTTACTTTGCTCAATAGATCGGTGAATCTCTTGAATCTTACCTTCATTATAGATTGAATCTAATAGTATCCAAGATAATCCATGGAATGTATCCTTCATCATTTCTTCAGGATCATTGTACTTGTAATGAAATAGTTTTAAAATAAAGAAGAAATCTTCCATCCCAATCTCGTGAATTTTAGTGCCCTTATTATACTGCACTTTAAAACGATTAAGAACAGCCAGTTCATCCTTATCCTTGCAGTAAGTATCATGCCTTCCCTTTAGAATGTTTTTAAGCTCCCCATGTAAACCAATAACAACACTTAATAATTCATCATTACTTATGGAATCAGCAAAAGTATTTGAATAGCTTTTAGTTTGTAAGTTTGTAACTAATCTATTTATAATTGCCGGGTTCAAATATTCTTTTCCACCAAACTCAACGTTGATTCCATTTCCTACAAGTAAATATTCCATATGACTCACCTCCCACACCTCTACTATTTCATCAATATTCTGACATCTGCAATTGTTCAAAAACGGACACATCTGTTCCATACTTAAAATGTCCGTTCTCTTTCTCTGTACATATTGGTGTCAAATTAATTGTTATTGTTGCCAGAATCACTTTGTAACCCCAGCTCATTATCCCGTTAATCTCTAG
>JBFWMP010000133.1:0-7471 GCA_050251575.1 Clostridia bacterium | reverse complement strand
AGAACCATAATTAACAATATCACCGCAAGCCCCCTCGGCAGCTTGCCCTTCTGCGCCAGCGGCAAAACAGCAGTCAATACAGCTGCAATGAGTATCCCCATATATTCATTTCCTAATCCATAATATCTGGCGCCAATCACCGCATCATAACCCAGCAGTGATGTCTTATTCAACGGTCCGTTAAGCAATAAGTCCACTAATATACTTATCGCCGTAATCGCAGAAATTATAATAATGCTCATTTCCTGATCTTTTACTATCTTATAAACCAATAACCCCAATATTGCGGTAATCGACACCAATAGCAGCGCATAAACAGGCAAAGAATTTATGTTGAGCAAGGGCATAATAAATAATGTGAGCGGGCATATAAGAGTAAAAAGAACCATAATTTGCAGAAGTCTTCTGATTCTTCTTTCTTTTTGCTTATCTGAATCATTATTTAATACTCTAGCAGCAGATGCGGAGATTAAAATAAAAATCAATATAATAAGCAATAAAACAATCTGAAAAGCTACATATGTTTTTAATATGATGGTTCGATTCAAGGAATTAAAAGCTGTAAGACGGAATAAATCAGATATCTTTTTCAGATGATCTCCCGTTTCTATTGTTTTTGCAATGCGCCCTGTAACATTTTCAGACGTTCCTCCAAAAAAACTTATAATTGTCGGAGCTATATCAATATTTCCGATAATCCCTGGTCGTCGTGTCGTATCGGAGGCAAGCAAACCGGACTTAGTATCCGCCCCATAGAAAACAACTGGACAAAGCTTCCTGCCAAGCCTTGCATCTTCCGAACCATAGTGAGGTGAAAGTACTATCAATAATGTATTCTTATCATCTATCTCTTCCGTCAATTGTCCGATAAACTTATCAATATCTTGAAGAACATCCTCCTTAGAGGGTTGCAACATTCGTCCTATTCCACCGTAATACTCATATCTGGAAGTATCCCCGGTATCGATAACAATAAATTGCCTCTTACTATATTCCATTTTAAAAACATTGAGCAAAGCTTCATAATCCGTTCTATAGCCATTCGTCTCACTATTGTATAGCAGTATTTGATTATCAATGATTCCCGAATCAATGATGCCATTACCATCTACCGCAATCAGCGCACCCGGAAAGATCTGCTGTCCCTGAATGATCTGACTCCCAATAAATGAAGTCTTTAAACCCTGACTGTGAAGGAAGTCTCCTAATAACCCAACCTTAATATTATAAGGATTATTTAGGTTTAATTTTTTAATTTCATCTATTTCTTTTAGATAAAATGAAGAGCTATTCTTTTGGACAAAACTTTGAGAAGTCAATACATCTGCACGGCTTCCCCATCCTAGTGTGGCATAGGCTCTATCACTATCTGTTTTGCTGGCTCCCCGTGTGTTCATCAAACCAACAGCGCCATTTTGCATAAGCCGGTTTAGTTTTGGCATTGCTGCAAGTTTCTCAATATTAGTAAAATTCATTATTATAAGAACAGCTTTTCTACTCTCATGCTGCTCAGCATGTACAGAAGAAAAGCTGCACAAAATAATAAATATTAAAAAAATTGTAAGACTATTTCTCTTTAAGATAACTCTTAACAAGTTCTTCCAATAATTCATCCCGTTCTATCCTTCTTATGATGCTGCGAGCATTATTATGACTGGTTATGTAGGTAGGATCTCCTGAAAGTATATATCCTACAATTTGATTGACCGGATTATATCCTTTCTCGTTAAGAGCTTCAAATACACTCTGCATAATCTGCCTTACTTCGTTTTCTTTTTCATTCTCAACTTTAAATCTTACTGTTTCATTTATATTCAAACCTACTCACCTTCCTTATGATATCTATATTATTAGGATAAACCATATTAATTATTAATGCAATAACAAATTCTTTAAAAATTTTTTAAGAAAATATTCTGTATTAATTGGATATTGAAGTTACATAGATAATATCCTTTATTCTTTAATAGATAGTATATAAATGATGCGGCATAGTTGCATTGGTTGTCATCGGTTGCATTGGTTGTCATCCTGAGCGTATGCGAAGGATCTTATGTTTTAAAACTCAAGATTCTTCACTGCGTTCAGAATGACAGGTACTTGCTGCACATCATATTGTAGGGACGTATGGCGATACGTCCGCTAAACTGCATTTCCGGTTTTCGGCCGTATAACCATACGGCCCTACAAATGATATATGTGTTATTTTGAAATCTTTAGATCCTTCGCTGTCGCTCAGGATGACAAAAATTTGTAGGGGCGAGCTTTGCTCGCCCGATTTGTCAATTATGTTGTTGCCTTGCGGGCGA
This sequence comes from Clostridia bacterium, assembly GCA_050251575.1. Taxonomy (GTDB): domain Bacteria; phylum Bacillota; class Clostridia; order SK-Y3; family SK-Y3; genus X23. The sequence continues at coordinate 5,162 of JBFWMP010000133.1, read as the reverse complement.
CCACAGGTCGCCCCTACTCTCCTACAACAAATCACGTCGGATTATCCTACTATTATATATTAATACCAACATTAATTTTAAACTTTTTTACCTTAATTCCGCGCCAAGCTGTTCCTTTAAGCTGTTCACGATTTTATTAAACATTTTATTAATCTCTTCATCCGTTAATGTCCTGTCACTTGCTCTGAATATGATGGAATATGCTACACTCTTCATTCCTTCAGGAATTTGCTTTCCTTTATATACATCAAATAGTTTAACATCTTCCAAAATCTTTCCGGAATGCTGCTTGATAATATTTTCTATTTGCTTTACCATGACCTCATCTTTTACCAGCATCGCAATATCTCTCGTTACCGCAGGGTATTTAGGCAGAGGCTTGTATTCAGCGGTTAGATTTGCGTGCTTTAATAACGTATTAAAGTCCAGCATAGCAGCATAAGCACGGGTTGATATCTCATAGTTCTCCAGTACACCAGGATGAAGCTCCCCTAATATACCCAACTCTTCCCCTTGAATAAATACTTTTGCCGTTCTGCCCGGATGGAAGGATGGATTATTCTTTTCAGGCTCTAAATCATATTCTTTGACTCCCAAAATATATAACAATTCTTCAACAGCACCTTTTATGTCATAAAAATCTATATTGCCGTAAGCTCCAAGTGTAAGATCAAGCTTTTCTTCCGGAAGCTCTTCAATTGGAACACTTTTTGGAATATAGATGCTTCCCAATTCAAAAAATCTCACTTTTTCCACCCTGTGGTTATAATTCCTGGACAAAACCTCTAACATTCCGGATAGTGTGGTAGTCCTCATAATACTGTTCTCTTCGCCCAAAGGATTAGAAATAGAAACCACTTTCCTTAATTCACTATCCTCAGAAATATTCATCAAATCAAATACCTTAGGACTGGTAAAAGAATATGTTACTATTTCCGATAAGCCTTGTGCAATCATACAAGCTTTTATCTTATCTTCCAACTGCTGCTTATAACTTTTTTTGCCTTGCGTTGCTTCTCCTGATAAAAGCGTAGGTTGAATCTTATCATAACCATAGATGCGTGCAATCTCTTCTACTATATCTGCCTCTGCCTCTACATCAGGTCTGAAGGTGGGAACTGTCACTATCATTTTATCAATATTCACTTCAAACCCAAGCTTTTGCAAAATTTCTGTCATATATTCTTTTGAAAGCTTTGTACCGATAAACATATTGATCTTTTCCGGACGCAAGGAGAGTTCAATAGGCTTTTTACTGCTGTTGTTGATATCAATGATGCCGCTGACTACCTGTCCGGCACCCAGTTCTACAACAAGCTGACAAGCTCTTTCCAATGCCGGTATGGTATTGTTCACATCTAAGCCTTTTTCAAACCTTGCGGATGCCTCTGTACGAATACCCAGCTTCTTAGCAGTGAGCCTGACGGAACTGCCTTGAAAGGTTGCCGATTCAAATAAAATTGCTTTTGTATTTTCAGTAATTTCAGAATTCAGTCCGCCCATAACCCCTGCAATACCAACAGCCTTTTCTTCATCTGCAATAACAAGCATACTGCTATCCAATCTTCTTTCCTGTTCATCTAAAGTATGAAGCACTTCTTCCTCTTTGGCACGTCTCACAATAATTTTATTTCCATTCACATCATTTAAATCAAATGCGTGCATAGGCTGCCCGAACTCCAGCATGACATAGTTGGTAATATCAACGATATTATTAATAGGACGAACACCTGCTGCCCTTAACCTATCCCTCATCCATTTCGGTGACGGTGCTATCTTGATATTCTTAATCACACGTGCTGTATAACGAGGACATAAATCGGGTGCAAGTACCTCTATACAAGCATAATCATTGATATTTCCTCCGGCTTCCTGAACCTTCACTTCAGGCAACTTGAATTCCTTGTCAAAAGTAACTGCCGCTTCTCTTGCAAGGCCTATTACACTTAGGCAATCAGGACGGTTGGAGGTGATTTCAAACTCAACTATATTTTCATCCAATCCTAATATTTCTTTGATATTTTTGCCCGGTTCATATTCCTTATCAAGAATTAAAATCCCATGTTCAGGTGCATTTGGATAATCCTCTTTTGTTAGACCAAGCTCTTCAATGGAACACATCATTCCATTAGATTCCATGCCCCTCAGCTTGCCTTTTTTTATAACAATTCCTCCCGGCAGCTTCGCACCGTGCTTCGCAACCGGAATATAATCACCAACATTAATATTGGTTGCTCCTGTTACAATCTGTACCGTTTCATCCCCTAAATCCACCTGTGAAACCTGCAGCTTATCTGCATCAGGATGTTTTTCAACAGTTAAAATTTTACCTACTACTACATTTTCAATATCTTCTCCGATTTTTTCTACTCCCTCTACTTTCGAACCTGACATGGTCATGGCAGATGCGAATTCTTCGGGAGAACCTTGTATATCAACATAATCTTTAAACCAACTCATTGGAACTTTCATTCAATACTGCTCCTTTCAATTTAATTAGCTTGGAGTTCAGAGCTCGGAGCTCGGAGTTTCTCATACACTCCTGATCACGAGTCATAAACACAAGCCGAAAATATAATTTTTATTGAGATGTTAATATTTATATATCATATTTAGCTATATACTATAAAACATTTGCCATTTACCGTGTGAGTATCATAATGTATGGAACTATGCAGCCGGGAAATCACCACGGACGGTGATTTTAGGATTCTTTTGGCACGGATGCCAATAGAATCCGACGGCAAATATGGAATACATTATGATACTCATCATACTAGAATTGCTTTAAAAATCTCATATCATTTTCAAAGAACAGCCTTAAATCATCTATTCCAAATCTCTTCATAACGATTCTCTCAAGTCCCATTCCAAAAGCAAATCCGCTGTATTCTTCCGGGTCAATACCACAGGTATCAAGCACTTTTGGATGCACCATTCCGGCACCTAGAATCTCTATCCAGCCCTCACCCTTGCATACCCTGCATCCTGAACCACCACAAACAAAGCATGAAACATCCATTTCTGCACTAGGTTCAGTAAATGGAAAATGATGTGGTCTAAAACGCACCTTGGTATCATCACCGTATAATCTTTTCGCAAATACCTCCAGTGTTCCTTTCAAATCACCCATTGTCACATTCTTATCTACAACCAATCCTTCTATCTGATGAAACACCGGAGAATGGGTCGCATCAACAGCATCGGAACGATATACTCTTCCCGGTGAAATAATTCGTATCGGGGGCTTTTGTGTTTCCATTGAGCGGACTTGTACAGGAGATGTCTGTGTCCTCAACACAATATTGTCATTAATATAAAATGTATCCTGTGTATCTCTGGCAGGATGATTCTTAGGAATATTCAATGCTTCAAAATTATAATAATCTAATTCAATTTCCGGTCCTTCCGCAATCTCAAAGCCCATACCGATAAAAATGTCCTTTATTTCATCTAAAACAATACTTAAAGGATGTTTTTTACCTAACTCATTTTTTTTACCGGGCATAGTGACATCTATACCTTCCTGCTGGAGCTTCTCTTCTTTTTCTTTTTTCAAAATTATTTGCTTTGAACCTTCAATTTCCTCTTCAAGACTGTTCCTGATTTCATTAGCTAACTGGCCAATAACCGGTCTTTGTTCGGCAGATAATGCTCCCATGCCTCTAAGTACAGAGGTTAATTCCCCTTTTTTGCCCAAATATTTTACCCTTATGTTCTCTAACTCTTGTATCGAGCTGATATGTTCTAATTCTTGCTCGGCACATTTCTTAATAATATTTAACTGCTCTTTCATATGATAGACTCCTTTCAATATATTATAGCCTGGAGCTCGGAGCCGGTAGCTTGGAGTTTCCGTACTTCCTGCTTCGAACTTATAGTAAGTTTTTAATACTTTTAAATCCTTTATCTACGAATATTCTAAAAAATAAAAAACCTTCGTCCCTAATAATATTAGGGGCGAAGGTAATCATTCCGCGGTACCACCCTGACTTTTGAGTATGTAATAAACATACATCAACACTCATTCATAATTAACGGTTATCCCGGCATTACTTACTCTTATGCTTCAGTAATACAGCTCAGGAGTGAACTTCTGTCAGACCCTTCCCGAAAGCACTTACAGCCATGATGCCTTCTCTCTTATGGTTCATTCCGACTTACTCTTTCCTTCATCACTTTTAAATATCAAGTTTGAAATGTATTATAACATACCAATGTCAATAGTTCAAGGGGAAGAAAGTATTATTTTGATACACTTTCATTTAATGCTCTTATAGTTGCAATATACAAAGCTTGTGCTGCTTTTCGAAGGAAAGTATCTTCCTTTAAATTCTGCCTGTCGGAGCTATTTGTCAAAAAAGCAACCTCTGCTATAATCGCAGGCATTTTTGTCTTGTTCAATACAACAAGTCTTGGTCGCTCTCTTAGTCCTAGATCGACCGTACCAAGGTTCTTCACCATTTCCTCTTGGGCGATTTGAGCCAGTCTTTTTCCTGTAATACCATATTCCGAGTTATAGGATGAAGACGAAGGATAATAAAGTGTCATGGTCCCCTTATAATTCGGATCAGCGATCGCATTATTATGAACACTTATAAATAAGGTAGCATTCAGGTTATTTGCGAATGCTGCTATATCTTGAAGCTCTACAAATGTATCCTTTGACCTAGTCATGTATGTCTTAATACCGGCATCCTTTAACATTTGATTTAAATATAAAGCTATTGCTAAATTAGCATCCTTTTCTTTTATTTGATTCTGATATATTGCTCCGGGATCTTTCCCGCCATGTCCAGGGTCAATAACTACTACCTTTTCCTTGATTTCAGGTCTTATTTGTATATCAGATGGAACAGTCGGGTTCTCGATTGCAGTTGCTTCTGTAATAGCAATCACTGTTTTATCATCGGCTGCTTTGGCTTGAAGTGTGTACTTATACAACTTCTTTGCATGAAATACGATATCAGTCATTCCTGTTTGAGTATTTTCTATGATATCAATAAAGTCCAAGAAGGTATCATTTATAAATAATCTTCCTTCTCCCAGTGCAACATTTTTGCTTGGTATGGAAATAGTATATTGATTTCCATCTATCTGCTCTTTATAGCCTGAAGCAGCCTTACCGCTATTAATTACCAGCTGAGGAACTTCATTATTAT
>JBFWMP010000132.1:0-7491 GCA_050251575.1 Clostridia bacterium | reverse complement strand
CGCTGCTTCCATTTTTCAAATCATTAATTATTCTCTTATAATCTCCGATTGGGTTTCCTACTACCAATGGTGTGTAAGATTCTAAAACCTTTCTGATGTCATCCCCGCCATGTACTTCTCCAAGACCTGTATTTCCGGAGCTATCCGTCAAAACCACTATATTTCTAGTAAAGAAAGGATAATGGCCTCCACTCAAACTTAGCAGCATACTGTCATGCCCTGCTACAGGGATAACCTTCATATCGGTCACAATCGGTGTTCCTTTGATATTCATACCTTCATTCCTCCTAAAACCTTTCCGTTTTATATACACCAGCTCATTTTTTTATTCTCTCACCATTTTTCCAAATTATAATTGGCACTATCTTAGATAACGCAATATCCTACTGCAATTACTCATATTATGATGATGTATTTAAATTTATCATAATTTTAGTACCGGATATTGTTCTTTTTTATAGTTATTAAAAAAATTTTACGTTCTTGCTTTAAATTTTTCTTCTTATCTTTCCTAGACCCAATAATACCAAAGGTATAGCTGCAAAAATAACGTAATTAGGAGATAAGTTCGCGAGGCAAGTCAAGAACCGTCCCCACTTGCCTAGTCCCCACTTGCCTAAAAGGTTGTTTAATATTTTTTTTCGTTGGTATATATGATTTTGAGTACATTCTAATTTTGAAACCAAGGAGGAATCTTGAAATGTCATTTCAGTGGAAAGACCGCTATACTCTTAATATTCCGGAAATTGATACACAACACAAAAAACTGTTTGAAATAGGCAATAATGCTTATGACCTTGCTATGTTGGATGATAACTATGATCACTATGATGAAATCATGTCCATAATAGATGAACTGCTGGATTATACGCAGTACCACTTTGGATATGAAGAAGAGCTTATGGAAAAATATGAATATGTGGATATAGGTCATCAGCAAAAAGAACATAATTTCTATGTTAATAAAATCAAGAATATGTCTAGTGAAAAAGTAGATGATAATCAACAAAAAGTAGTATTAGATATTCTTGACTTTTTATCTGAATGGATTAGCAGCCATATATTGATTTCCGACCGAAAATATGCCGATGCTTTTAAAGAAAAAGGAATATTTTAAAATACAACAAAAGAACGGGATTATTGCTAATCCCGTTCTTTTGTTATATTTTTCTGTTTAATTCATAGAAGCTGAACCCAACCCTACTCCATAAGATACTTCGAATTGCTTCTTAGTCAGATTATATCCTAACTGCGCCTTAGATTTACCCAGCTTTATCTCTTTTAACTGGTTCATCGCTTCAAGCACTTCGGTATTTGTTCCCATACCGTTTTCATACTTTATCTTTGCTATATCATAAACCTTTTGCAGCTGCTCTTCTGTCTGCTGCAGCACAACCAGTGATTCATAAGCATCCAACATATCCATATGCGCCTTTCTTACTGAAATCTCCACTGTCTGATTGGTATTAGTAAGAGAATATTCACTTAATTCCACTGTTTGCTTGGCTTGCTGATGCTTATAAGTATTGGAAGGATACCATTTAGCTGTAATTTCAAAATATAACTTATCAGCTTCATACTGTTCTTTGGCTGAGATAATTTCCATTCTATTCACAAACGCTTGAGAAACTTTCTCTTCAATATCAATGCTTTCAGGAGCTTCTACTTTTATCGCATCGGTCAGCTGTACTTTAGTATTAAGTGGCATTCCCAATGCTTTATTAAAGTTCATCTGCGCATATTCCAATGCCCTTTGCGCTGACTTCCGGTCTACTTCTGCCTGGGCCACCGAGGTCTTAAAGGATAGCAGCTCTATTTCAGAGATTGTCCCTAAGTCATATTTTTGATTGGCAATATTCAGATTTTCTACTGCCAAATTATATATATCTTCTTGTATGTTCAGATTTTCCTTGGCGTTAAGCAGGGTGAAGTAGTTGTTTTCTACAGCAAACTTTACTGACTCAACAGTTTGCACTTTTCCTTGCTCAGCAAGTTTTAACCCCATTTCTGCCATCCTCTTATAGTAGCCATCTTTGGACAACTGGGATTCAAAAGCCATTACAGGAGCATCTTCAGCCTTATTATATACGCTTCTTGCTTCTTTAGAGCTTACCTTTGCTTTTTCAATGCCTGTTTCACTAATTACTATTAACGGACTATTTTCCAGTGCATAGTCTATCGCCTGCTGCAGTGAAAATGTCTTTTCTTCTGCTGCATCACTTGCACCTACTAATGCAGAGGTGGTGGTTAAAAGTACCAATGTCAATGCAACCAGTACTGCTGTTAACTTTTTCCTCATTTGAATTCCTCTTTTCCTAATAAATTTTAAGCTGTTATAGCTTGTGATGCTTTTTTATTCTTTCTCTTGTTCTTAATCTTCAGACCAATATCATCAAACAGAGTATAGATGACAGGTATAATCACCAATGTTAATATGGTAGAAGTTATCAACCCTCCTATAACAACAGTTGCCATCGCTACCTGCATTTCCGCTCCCTCACCGATTCCTAAGGCCATGGGGGTCAATCCTAAGATGGTTGTCAATGTCGTCATAAGGATAGGCCGCAGTCTGGTAGGCCCTGCCTTCAGGATTGCTTCCCTTCTTTCCATACCGGTTGCTCTCAGCTTATTCACATAATCCACAAGAACAATCGCGTTATTTACTACAATACCCGCCAACATAATAACTCCGATAAATGCATTTACGCTCAAACTTCTCCCTGTTATCAGCAAGCCGAGCAACGAACCCGTATAAGCAAGAGGTATGGAAAACATAATAGTAAACGGATGGAGCAACGATTCAAACTGAGCCGCCATTACCATATATACCAAAAGGACTGCCAGTAACAGTGCTTGGGCCAAACTTGCAAAAGATTCCATCATATCTTGCTGCTCACCACCGGTAGTAATTACATATTCCGACGGCAAAGAGAGTCCTGATAATTTATTTTGGATATCTTTACTGACGCCACCCAAATCTCTTCCGAATATGTCACTGGTTACACTTACATACCTTTGTTGATTTTCACGTCCTATTGCTACCGGTCCTTCTTCTATAACAATATCTGCTATATCTGTTAAAGATACTTCTATGCCTGAAGCTGTTACGATTTTGATGTTTTTTAGCTGTTCAAAGTCCTTCCTCTTCTCTTTGGGAACTTGAACTCGAACATCGATCTCATCCCCGCCAATTTTATAAGTAGTTGCTACTTGTCCTGATATAGTGGTTCTGATAGCAGATGCCACCTGTGATGTCCCTAAACCATAGTAGGAAGCCTTATCTCTATTTACATATATTTGTGCCTCCGGACGCCCTTCCGCTATACTGGATTCTACCTGTCGTGTTCCTTCCACCGTACTCACAAGCTGTACGACCTGTGCTGATATTTCCTCAAGCTTCTCCAAGTTCGGTCCACTGATTTTCATGGATATGGGTGATGAACTGCCCATTCCTCCTCCCAAAGATGAACTTGCTTCGCTGACTGTTATCTCTGCTCCAGCAATCGCTTTTACCTTTTGTCTGATTTCATCTACAACTTGTGCAGTACTTCTTGCTCTGTCTTTCAGAGATATCAAAGTTCCGGTAATACTTGCTGTGTTTGAGCCCTCGCCGCCCAAGCTGATTCCTCTGCCGGACGTAGCTACATTCACAAAGACTTTTTCCATCTCGGAAATGCTTAGAAGAATTTGTTCTACCTGCCCAGTAACTTTATTAGTCTCTTCAAGCAGCGTCCCCTGGGCAAGCTCAATATTCACTGTAAACTGCCCCTGATCGGTTTTTGGCATATATTCCATCCCTATGAACGGAAATGTGAACAAGCTTGAAATAAATATTACCACCACCACAATGACTGTTATTTTCCGGTGTCCTAATACCCATTTTAAGACTCTTTGATAAACATTGTCAAGTCCATTTAGAACATCATCCCATTTGTCAAAAATTCTATTAAGTACTTTAGCTTTAGAAGCTTCATGCGGTTTGACCATCTTTAGAAATTTGGAACTAAGCATAGGAATCAATGTCAGTGAAACCAACAATGATGCACCCAAAGAAAACGCTACTGTAAGTGCCAACTCTCTAAAAATCTGCCCTGCCATTCCTTCAACAAAAACAATGGGTAGAAATACTGCAATCGTGGTCAGTGTAGAAGCCATAACCGCGCCGCCTACTTCCTGAGTCCCCCGTTTTGCAGCTTCAATCCTGCTGTAACCTTCATTTCTATGCCGATATATATTTTCCAAAACAACAACAGAATTATCCACCAGCATCCCCACGCCAAGAGCAAGTCCACCGAGTGAAATCATATTGATGGTAATACCTGAGAAATATACGGCAATAAAAGTGGTAATAACAGAAATAGGAATGGAAGTTGCTATAATAAAGGTAGTTCTTATATTCTTAAGAAATATAAAAAGGATAATTACTGCAAAGATACCTCCTAATATTGCGCTTTGCGCAACATTACCAATCGACTTCTCTATATATTGTCCCTGGTCAAAAATGAGCTCTGCCTTTATGTCTGAATATTCACTCTGTATTTTCGCCATTTCTTCTTTTACAAGATTTACAACATTTAGCGTATTCGCGTCGGTCTGTTTCTGCACAGACACACTGATGCTACTTTCCCCATTCATTCTGGTATACGAACCAACCTCTTGATAATCATCCCTTACTTCTGCCACATCCCGTATGTAAACCGTATTTCCTGTTGACAGCATAATAGGGATATTCTTTATTTGTTCTACAGATTTGAATTGCCCTGTCGTTCTTACCAGCAAGTTCTTTTCGGCGTACTCTACACTTCCTCCGGGAAGATTCAAATTTTCTGATTGAAGCGTATTGGTGACATTGTTGAATGTTACCCCATATCCCGCCATCTTCTGTGGGTCTAAGTCTATTTGGACTTCCCTTGTCTTTCCGCCTGTTACAGCAATAGATGCTACACCATCAAGACTTTCCAAGCGAGGCTTAATTCTATCTTCAATAAAACTTTTCAGCTCCACTTCATTTGATTTTCCTTCAATTCCCATACTTACAACCGGCATCATACTAGGGTCTGCTTTTATTACCAACGGACTGCTGACATCGTCAGGCAAAATCCCTTTGATCATATCAATTTTTTCTCTCATCTGTAAAGCGGCAAAATCCATATCTGTTCCTGAATTGAATTCTACCATAACCATTGAATTTCCTTCAGATGATTGGGATTGTATTGTCTTTACATTATTTACCGTTGCTATAGCATTCTCAATAGGTTTCGTAACAATGCTCTCGATTTCTTCCGGTCCGACACCAGAATAGGTTGTAGAAACAATCACCATCGGAAACTCAATATCAGGAATCAGAGCAACGGATATATGGGTTAAAGATACTATTCCTAACACTAAAACAATTAAAATACACATCAAGATTGCTACAGGCCTATTTATAGAAAACTCATGAATTCTCATATTTGCACCTCGTTTCTGCTACTTTGTTACAATAATCTTTGATCCATCCTGTAATAGGTTCTGGCCTTTTATAATGACCTGTTGGTTTTCTTCTATTCCATCGGCAACCTCTATTAATTCACCATTGGACATTCCGATTTTTACTTCCCGTTTTTGTGCCTTACCTTCATTAACAACATAGACATACTTCATGCCTTGCTCATCTATAATAGCAGCCACAGGTACTGCAAGGATATTTTCTATTCTATCCACTGCAAATTCAACCTCAGCAAACATTCCACTTTTAAGAAGTTGCTTATCATTTTCAATTATAACTTTTATTGGATAACTCTGTGTCTTTGCATCGGCTGCCGGACTGACACTGGATACTCTGCCTTCTACAGCAGCGATTCCCGCACTATCAACATCTACCTGCACCTTATCATCTAATCTGATTTTATTGATAAGATTTTCCGGAACACTTGTCTCAACAAATACTGTCGAAAGATCTACAACCGTCATTGCTGCTCCTGCTGAGCTCACCTGCTCCCCAATCTCGATATTCTTAAAAGAGATAATGCCTGCGATAGGTGATTTAACAACGGTATTGTCAAGCTGTACCTTTGCCATCTCATATGCTGCCTGTGCTTGCTTGACACCGGCTTCTGCAGCCATTACATTATCAGGATTAATCTTGCTTACCGTCAAGTCCAACGACGTTTTTGCAGAATTATACTGTTCCATTGCAACTTTATAGGATGTCTGCGCCTGCTCAAATGCCTGTTGTGACATTCCACCTGCTTCATACAACTCTTTAATACGCTCATAATTAGCCTTAGCATCGTTATATTGCATTTCAGAATTAGCCAACGCTGCTCTTAATTGTGACACCTGCTGTTCTACAGCTCCTCCTTTGGTCTTTTGAAGAGATACCTTGGCACTGCTTAAAGACGCTTCAGCTTGAGCCACCTGCAATGTTGCATCAGTATTATCCAAGGTAAAAAGTACATCCCCTTCGTTCACGGACTGTCCTACTTCAAAATTAATACTGCTTACTTTTCCCGGTACTTTTGGAACAATGTTGATTTCTTGTTTTGCCTTAATTTTACCATTGAGGGTAATCATCGAATCTATATCGGTTTCCCCGACCGACGCAATGTTAACTGTTATCTCTTCACTTTCCGGAATAGCAGCAACAACTTCCTTACCGCTGCATCCGGATAAAAAAGTAATTAAAAGCAATACTGTAAAACATAAAATAATACCATTATTTTTCTTGATCATATAACATCCTCCACTATGTATCTAATCTAACTGTTGTTTCCGATTTTTTAAGAAATTTATACTTTCTTTATTGTCTGAACACTTAACTTTCTTCCGCCAACTTGTCGAATATCATATCTTGTATACGAAAGTATTCATTTAATTCCTGTTCACTCAAACCTTGCAGGACTTTTGACATTAATTTGCTTTTATTTTCCCATACTTTTTTTAACATTTCTTCACCTGATGAAGTTATAAATACTCTTACAATCCTCCGATCTTCTTCACTCCTCTCCCGAACAACCAATTCCATATCAACCAGCTTATTTAAAAGACTAGTCACCGCACTTAGTGTTATTTCCATATGATTAGAAATATCTGTAACAATACATGGGCTATGCACTTTTATATAGCCCATTACAAAAATATGTGGCATACTTATCGCCGGGCTTAATCCTTCACAAAGGTAGGTCTTTACTTTCTTTTGAATTGAAAAAATCCTTCTGTCGAACATTTGACCTAAGTCATTTTTATGCAATCATTACACCTCCTAAATTATTAAGTCACTTAACCTTTTATCGTTTTAATTATATTCTCCATTTATAGTTTAGTCAATATATTATTACAAATTTTCTGCATATAATCATACATCAATAATAGTAATGTTAGAGACACAAATAGAACAGGGTCGCAGCAAGCTGATATGCCCCCTCTATAGTAACAGTTTTATTATTCTAACTGTCTGTCACAAAGGAATCATATCACAAGCTGTACCCTGTTCTATTCTATTTTTGCATT
>JBFWMP010000131.1:0-7710 GCA_050251575.1 Clostridia bacterium | reverse complement strand
AAATTAGTTCATGAAATAGGCAGGAACCAGACAGTTCGCGTAGCTACCTCGGATTTTCTTGAACAAACTATTGTATTAAGTAAAGGTGCTACACGTCTTTCTGCTAATGAATTAAGAGATGAAATGAAAGTTACAAACAAGAGTATAGATGATAGATATTTGCAGCCTACTATAAAAAATCATACTATTAGCTCGAGGTTGGGGGAAGATACCCTAAAAGTATTGGAAAAACTGAGGAGACAGAAGTTTTAGCTTGACAGTCAGGATAAATATACACTATAATAAAATGAGTATCATCACATAGACATATAGAGATGATGGTTATTATATTTTGGGGGGCGTTATCGTGAATTCAAATGCTAAGCTTAATTCTATGAATTGCTTTAGCACAATGCTGGATGAAGAAATAGTCGAAGATGCCAGAAAAGGAAATGGTAAGGCCCTTGAATACATAATAGATAAATATAAAAATTTTGTTCGTGCAAAAGCAAGAACATATTTTCTTATTGGAGCTGACAGAGAAGATATCGTACAAGAGGGAATGATAGGCTTATATAAGGCAATTCGCGATTTCAGGGAGGACAAGCTTTCTTCTTTTCGTGCCTTTGCTGAGTTATGTATAACGCGGCAAATCATTACAGCTATCAAAACAGCTACTCGTCAAAAACATATCCCTTTAAATTCATATATATCACTGAATAGACCTATTTTCGATGAAGAGTCGGATAGAACTTTATTGGATGTTCTAAGCGAAGAACGTATTTATGATCCTGAAGAAATGATTATAAACAGAGAAGAATTTAATGGTATAGAACAAAGAATGAGTGAGATCCTTAGTGGGCTTGAATGGGAAGTATTATCCTCTTACCTTGAAGGAAAATCATATCAGGAAATTGCTGAAGACCTTGACAGGCATGTCAAGTCAATAGATAATGCTTTGCAAAGAGTCAAAAGAAAACTAGAAAAGTATCTTGAAGAAGTAAAGCAAAGGGCTTAATTATTAGCGGGTATAGCTCAATGGCAGAGTTCCAGCTTCCCAAGCTGGCCGTGCGGGTTCGATTCCCGTTACCCGCTCCAATATAATATACCCATGTAGCTTAATGGAAGAGCACTGTTTTATACAGGGGGAGTCGGTTCAATTCCGGTCAGGGTAACTAGATTTCTATTCAAAGTGAGGGGATTTTCATGTTCAATGACAAAACTTTAGTATGTAAGGATTGTGGACAGGATTTTGTGTTCACAGTAGGCGAGCAGGAATTCTATGCTGAAAAGGGCTTTCAAAATGAGCCGGCTCGATGCAAAGATTGCAGGGTATCAAGAAAAAATTCTTTGAAGCAGTCAAAGGAAATGTATACAGCAGTGTGTGCAAGCTGTGGACAAGAAGCAAAGGTACCTTTTAAGCCAAGAAATGAAAGACCTGTTTATTGCAGCGCTTGTTTCTCTGATCACAGATAATCCCCGGGCTTTGAGGATTAGAAGTGAGTAATGATGGGTGGTTGGCAGGGAGGAGTGAGAAGAAATTCTTTACTCTTTAAAATGTTACGCTACTCCGGAAAGTAATGCACCTTGAGTAAAATACTTAGGGTGTATTTTTATTTGCCTCCGACTGTATTACATAACTTTGTAGGGGTAACCCCCTGTGTACAGGTTGTCCACATGGCAAATAGTATAAAAATAAAGTTATACACAGGTTTATGCACACTATCCACAGGGATTATATACACAAAACACATGTTTTGTGTATTGAGAGATAAGATGTTGTGGATAACTATGAAAATTCATCATATAAGCTATGTAATGCGGGATAAATTTTTGGCTAGGAATTTATTATTATTTATTGATTGACGAAAAAAACATAAGAAGTACATGAATATTTTATTAAGTTTCTGCATAATTATTTAACATAAATTATTGAAATTAGAACTAATATCAGATATAATAACTAAGAATAATAAAAAACGTACAAAATAGTAAACAGGGGGAGCAAGAATAATGAAAAAGAGTATATTAAAGAGAGCAGCAATACTAATATTAGTATTTGTGATAGGACTTACTTTTATTGGATGCGGCAAAGTTGATACTATGTCAAGGATTCAAAAGAATAAAGTAGTTATCATGGGTACAAATGCAGAATTTCCACCATTTGAGTTTAGGAATGACAAGGGTGAGGTTGATGGATTTGATGCAGCAATGGCGAAAGAAATCGCCAAAGAATTAGGAGTTGAATTGAAGATTGAAGACATGGCTTTTGATTCATTATTGAATGCTTTGAAATCAGGAAAAATTGACTTTGTTGCTGCAGGTATGAGTGTGACACCAGATCGTCTTGAGAATGTAGATTTTTCAGAAGCTTACTATACTGCATCACAAAAAATTATCGTCAAGAAAGATAACGATACCTTAAAGGGTAAAGCTGATCTTGAAGGAAAGAAAATTGGTGTACAAGAAGGTACAACAGGTGATCTTGAAGCTTCAGAAATCGCAAATGCGCAGATGAGCCGTTTTAAAAAAGGTATTGATGCAGTAATGGATCTTAAAAACGGAAAAGTGGATGCAGTTGTAATTGATGCAAGCCCAGCAGAAGTTTTTATAAGTAAAAATGCTGACTTGAAAATTGTAGAAGAAGAACTTACTCAAGAAGAGTATGCAATTGCAGTTAGAAAAGGGGATGCAGAACTTCTTGAAAAGATTAATAAAGTAATTAAGGCTTTAAAAGACAGCGGAAAATATGATGAATTGGTAACTCAATATATCGGACAATAATTAATTTTAGATTTTTGACGGCTAGTAGTTGGCATAAAGCTATACCAATTGCTAGCCTTATTTTATGTAAGGATGTGGACAGGATGTACAGCTATATGAATAATTTGTTAACCGCCAATGGATTCATAGATAGCTTTAAACATGCATTTGTTTTGAATTTTATCAGTGAAAATAGATATATGTTTATTATAAAAGGGTTATTTGTTACAATTGAGATAACTGTTCTTGCGACAATACTAGGAGTTGTCATCGGATTTATAGTAGCACTCGCCAAACTTTCAAGTTTTAAGATTGGTAATACTAAAATCTTTAATACCTTAGCTTCAATATATATTGGCATTATCAGAGGGACACCTTCTGTAGTGCAGCTGCTCATTATTTATTATATTATTTTTGGAAGTGTGGATGTATCAAAAGTCCTTGTTGCAGTAATCGCGTTTGGCATTAATAGTGGTGCATACGTTGCGGAAATTGTCCGGGCAGGAATTTTAGCGGTTGACAAGGGTCAGATGGAAGCAGGCAGGTCATTAGGGTTGTCTTATGGTGCAACCATGAGATATATTATCCTTCCTCAGGCAATCAAGAATATTTTGCCTGCATTAGGGAACGAATTTATCGTATTATTAAAAGAGACTGCTATAGCCGGGTATATTGCCATTGAAGATTTAACAAAAGGTGGAGATATTATTCGAAGCAGAACTTATGACCCCTATATGCCTCTTTTGACTGTAGCGATTTTTTATTTAGTATTGACAACAGTGTTGTCTCACTTTTTAGGAAGATTGGAAAGGAGGATGAGGCAAGGTGATAGTCATTAAAGATTTGCATAAACATTTTGGTAGTCTTGAAGTGCTAAGAGGAATTGATGAGCATATTCATAAAGGTGAAGTAGTGGTAGTAATCGGTCCCTCAGGCTCTGGGAAAAGTACTTTTTTAAGATGTCTCAACCTTCTTGAACAACCGACAAAAGGTGAGATTCTTATTGAAGGAGATTCACTTACAGATAAGCATAACGATATTAATATGTTGCGGCAAAAGGTAGGAATGGTATTTCAGCAGTTTAATTTGTTTCCGCATTTGACTGTTATGGAAAATATTACTCTTGCGCCAATGAAGCTGAAGAATAAGTCAAAAGAACAAGCCCAGGAAAAAGCAATGGACTTGTTAAAGCGTGTTGGTTTATCTGAAAAAGCGAGCGCGTATCCAAACCAGTTATCAGGGGGGCAGAAGCAGCGTATTGCAATCGCGAGGGCGTTGGCGATGGAACCTGACATCATGTTGTTCGACGAACCTACTTCTGCATTAGATCCTGAAATGGTAGGAGAGGTATTGGAAGTTATGAAGCAGCTGGCACAGGATGGAATGACTATGGTTGTTGTGACTCATGAAATGGGCTTCGCACGCGAAGTAGGCAGCCGTGTATTGTTTATGGATGAAGGAGTTATTGTAGAACAAAATAGACCGAAGGAATTATTCAATAGTCCTCAAAATGACAGAACAAAGGCATTTTTAAGCAAGGTATTATAATAGTGGGGAGTGAGCAGTGGAGAGTGGGGAATAATTTCTCTTATATTTCTGTTGCTTGCTCTTTTTAATTTATATAATAGGCAATAGATGGATTGAAACTGCTGAAAAAAGTCCGCTTTGTGTCATTCTGAATGAAACGAAGTGTAATGAAGAATCTTTGAAGTTGCCTAAGTGCTAAGATCCTTCACTTACGTTCAGGATGACATCTTGAGTTTCTTTTGCTTAATCATACTTTATCAGTGGTTTCGAACCATCCCCTGTCATATGGAAATACCCGTTGCACTTGTAAGGTATTTAAATTATAATAATGGATAATATAGGTTGTACATAGGAGGTTAACATATGAATATATATAAACTTAAAGAACTATCCTCAGAGAAAAAGAGTTTTATCATGAGAAGAGCAGAAATAGATATTACTGAGCATATGAAGCTTGCGCGGGAAGTTTCGGATAGGATAAAAAAAGAAGGCGATACAGCTGTTTTGGAGTATACTGAGAAGTTTGATAAAGTGAAGTTATCCAAAGATACTATGAAGGTAAAACCTGAAGAAATTGAACAGGGATATCTGAGGTTAGATAAGCAAGTGCGTGATGCGATAGAATATTCTGCAGGGAATATCAGAGATTTTCATGAAAAACAGCTTCCTGAAGAAATGTGGTTCACACAAGTGAATAAAGGATTAATGGTGGGTGAAAAGGTGACCCCTATTGTAGACGTTTGTCTATATGTACCCAGAGGCAAAGGCAGTTTCCCTTCGGTGCTTCTGATGCTAGGCATACCGGCAGTTGCTGCGAAGGTACCTAAGATTGTGGTTGTCACTCCGCCGAATGAAGAAGGGAATGTAGATGATTCGCTTCTGGCAGCAGCGAAAATTGTAGGAATTTCGGAAATTTACAAGGTAGGCGGTATTCAGGCTGTGGCTTCTGTGGCATTTGGAACTGAGAGTATTCCGAAATGCCATAAGATAATCGGTCCGGGAAACGCATACGCTACGGCAGCAAAGAGAGTGTTGGGCAGTTATATTGATACGGGGCTCCCGGCAGGACCCAGTGAGTCCATTATTCTTGCAGATGAATATGCAGACCCTGAGAAGGTTGCCTTAGATTGGATGATTGAAGCAGAGCATGGACCTGACTCAGCAGCACTTTTAGTAACGCACAGTGAAGCATTAGTACATAAAGTGATTCCGATTGTTGAGAGACAATTAGAAAAAATTTCACCTAAAAGAAAAGACTTTGTTTCCACAAATTTTTCTACATATGGTGGAATCATTATCACCGAATCATTGCAGGAATCTATTGATTTTGTGAATGATTATGCACCGGAGCATATGGAGATTATGACTGAAAAGCCATTTGATATTTTACCGGACATTAAAAATGCAGGGGAAATACTGCTGGGAGAGTATACTCCTATTACGCTATGCAACTACCTATTAGGTCCTAATGCAATACTTCCTACAGGTAGTTTTGCAAAGACCTATTCCAGTTTATCGGTATTTGATTTCTTAAAGCGTTCGTCCATAGGATATGCTTCGAAGGAAGGCTTTGAACGCGTCAGAGAGATGGCAGATATCTTTGCTACTGTCGAAGGATTTGACACTCATGCGCTTGCGGTGAGGGATAGAAAATAAAAAAGGAGGCCATAAGAAAAGTATGAATAATAAGGTGATTACTGTTAAGAGAAAGACTACGGAATCTGAGATTACGGTTATATTGGATTTTAATGAATTCAAAAGTGACTATAGAAAGAGAATAAAAACGCCTCTGCCTTTCTTAAACCATATGATAGAGCATATCGCGTGGAGGTCTGAGGTAAATATTGAGGTAGATGTAAGATTGGATGAGTTTAATTTGAACCACTTGGTATGCGAAGATGTGGCTATCACTTTTGGCAAAGCAGTGGGAGAGTATATCAGAGATAATATGAGCGAGGGTGTAATCGGGTTTGGTGATGGAATTGGCGTGATTGACGAAGCCATGGCTCGTTCAGCCGTCAGCTTTGAAAATAGAGCGTATTTTGAGATAGATTACAATGGTGTTGATATTCCGAAAGAAACAGAAGGAATGTTGAGTGAAGATATTGAAACCTTTTTGGAAGGCTTTGTACAGGGGGCGGTTTGCACGCTTCATATCGACCTTTTAAAGGGACGAAATGGCCACCATATATGGGAAGCAATTTATCGTTCCTTTGGAGTATCTTTGAATAGAGCAATGAGTCTAAGTGAGAAGCGAAAAGGAATGACTTCCGGTGTAGCAGGTAAGATAGAATTTAATATAGAAAAATCATAAAGAATTTTGTCATTTTTTAGAAGGAATTAAGGGAAGAGTGTAGAATATAGTAAATAAGATAATTGTGTTTTCAGGGTTAAAAAATGATAGGGGGAATTGCAGTGAAGTTATTCCAAAGTTTAGGCAGGAAGATGAAGTCTATTTTCACTAAGGATAGACCTATTTTTTCTAAGGATAGGCCTATTTTCACTAAGAATAGTTCTGGTTTTCCTAAGAAAAAATCTTTTTTTGCTAGAAATAACTTTAGTGAAAATATCAAAAAAACAAGTGCAGGCAATGGGCAGGTTTCGCGGTTTCATAGTATACGGTTTAGATTGATAGCAGCCTTTTTAATTATGATTATTCCTATAAGTGCATTAGGTTTCATTTCCCAAAAACTTTCTTCGGATGCGTTGGAGAATGAAGCGATTGAAAGTAGTGCACAGACAATGGCGCAGACGGGTAAGTATTTAGATCTGGTATTTCAAATGGCGCAGGATTTATTTTTACAGGTATTATCCAATTCTGATATACAAGAATATGTAAAATTAGATAGGGACACAAGCAGTGCTGTTGATTTTTATCAAGGTAAAGAGAAGGCCGGTCAGGTTTTAAGTAATATTGTCAGATCCAATAAGTTTATTAAAAGAGCCAGTGTGATAAAGCCTGATTATGATTTTATTGGATCTACACTGATGAAATTTGATGAAAATGCAGATAACATTAAAGAATCATCATGGTATAAGAAGGCTGCCGAGGATGACGGTGTAGTTTCTTTTATAGGGAAGCATGAGGAATTAGATGCTTTTATGACAAGTGAACATGATAAAGAATATGCAATATCCGGAGTGGCTACTCTTTCAAGCTTTTCCACAAATGTTCAGAATCCATTGTTTGTAATGGATATCGATGCCTCCTCTATACAATCCTTAATAGATGAAATTCATATTGGAGATGGAGCTGAAACCCATTTAATTAGTGCTGATGGTCGGGTTATTACCTGTTTAAAGGAGGGTGAAACAGCTCAGAATGTATCGGATATAGCAGGACAAGCTTTCTATCTAAATTTATTGCTAAGTGAAGAGATGCAGGGTTCTGAAACAGTATCTTATAAAGGAGCAGACCATATTATGGTCTATCAGAAGGTG
>JBFWMP010000130.1:0-7718 GCA_050251575.1 Clostridia bacterium | reverse complement strand
TCAAACCTACCTGCTTCATTGTAACCATTGATTTTGCTCCGGTATAAGCAGCACCTGCTGCAATCTCCAAAGCAACCTTTTCATTTACCGACCATTCAACATATATTCTTTCATTTGTATTATTGTGGGCGATGGTTTCCAACACTTCTGTCGAAGGTGTTCCCGGATAACCGGTAACAACATTTACACCTGCTTCAATTGCGCCAAAAGCAATCGCTTCATTTCCTATTAGGAGTTTCTTCATTTCGTATCCCCTTTACATGATTAGTAGCTCGGAGCTTGGAGCTTGGAGCTCGGAGCTCGGAGCACCTTTAGTTTATGATTTACAGTTCACAGAATCAATCCTTAAATAACACGATTGTGGTTCCGAGCGTCAGTGAAGAATCTCATATAGATAAAAACCGAGATCCTTCGCTATGCTCAGGATGACAAAACAGAGAAGTTTCCTCTTAAATAAGCATTGTAGTTATCGTTACTACTATAAGTAGCGTAATAACTGTATAATCCCTTGCCCCCATATCCACCTGGTTATAGTAGGAACGCGGACCTGCTCCAAAGCCTCTTACCTCCATTGATATTGCCATCTTTTCTGCTTTTTTTACTGAAGATATTAACAGCGGTATCGCAAGCGGAATAATAATAAATAACTTTTTGAATGGATTTCTTGTATCTGAATCATATCCTCTGGACTTTTGTGCCTGCAAGATTTGGTCCATCTCTTCCATGAAGGTTGGAATAAATCTTAAAGAAGTAACAAACATAAATGCATATTTAAAAGGAACTTTACATTTTTCAGTCAGCACTACAACAATATCCTTCATCTGAGTAGTAGTCATCAGAATAGGTATAGTTGAAGTGGTTGCCAACATTCTTAACGCCAGAACAGCACTATATTCCAATCCGACATCGGTAATCCTGCCGATATCTATAAAAGGTATCATATAGAACAATGTATTTCCTTCAGTCACCAAAAATATCTGAAACAGCACCATTATGATAGAAAATATGAATAAACCTATAATTGCGGGTAATACCTGTTTTAAGACCTTTGATAAAGCTGCTACTGCGAGATTACTAATAAGAACCAATAATATTGCCAATGGCTCATTAAATAAAAAGCATATCGTTAAAACGGCTAATGTCCATAAAATTTTAGTAATAGGATTTAGTCTGTGTATCATTGTATCAGCAGGAATATATTCAACCAATGCCGGCATTTTCTTCACCTTCAATCAGATATAGTATCTCTTGAAACATTTCTTCTGGAATCATTAAATTCTTAAAAATACCTTTTTTACTAAACTTCTGGGCCAGGCTAAATATCTGCGGCGAGGTAAGATTGGCTCTCTTGAGACTGCTTTGCCTGCCGAACACATCTTCAGGTGTTCCATCTTCCAGTATGCATCCCTGACTTAGAATAATGACCCTGGATGCATATCTTGCCACCAGTTCCATATCATGCGTGACCATGATGATGGTCTTTCCAAATCTGTTTAACTCTTCTATCATTTCCATGATCTCGATACTTTCTTGATAATCCTGTCCTGTAGTAGGCTCATCAAGCACAATAACGTCTACATCTAAAGCAAGAACGGAAGCAAGCGCAACTCTTTGCCTCTGCCCTTTGCTCAATGAAAAAGGATTTGCTTCTAAACAAGCTTCCAGTCCAACTCTTTGTGCAGCTTTCTTTACTCTTTCTTTTATTTCTGAATTGGAGATTTTTAAGATTTTTAACCCAAAAGCGATTTCTTCCTGGACAGAGTTACAGAAAATCTGATGGTCCGGATTTTGAAACAAAAATCCTATATACCTTGCCAGCTTGCTGGTCTTGTAAGCCTTTGTATCCATATCCTTAACCATAATCTTACCACTACTTGGCTTTAACAACCCATTAAAGTGCTTCAGTAGTGTCGTCTTCCCTGCACCATTTTGTCCTACAAAAGCTATAAACTCACCCTTATGAATATGCAAAGTAATATCTTTTAAGATATCTTTCCCAATCGCATAACCAAATGTGAGATTTTCAATTTTAATCATTGGGATCTCCCCTTATTCTGCAATACTTTACTTACTACTAAATATGCTTCATTTACATTTACTGGAAACTCGCCATGGTACAGACCTTGCTGTTTAAGCATATACGCCAGCTGTGTAACCGGCGGACAGTTCACTCCAAGCTGCTGAAGGAGGTCTTGCCGGGTGAGCACCTCCCGGCAGGGTCCTTCAATAGCTATTCTTCCTTTATCCATCACTACCAACCGACTGCAGTACTCAGCAAGATACTGAATTTTTTGCTCTATAATAATTACGGTAATACCATAGTCATCGTTAAATCTTTTTAAAGTCTCATAGATTGAAGCTGTCCCTTGCGGGTCCAATTCAGATGTCGGCTCATCCAATACTAAAATCTTAGGACGGAGTGCAATAGCCGCTGCTATTGCTACCCTCTGCTTTTGTCCTCCCGATAA
Source organism: Clostridia bacterium (assembly GCA_050251575.1). Classification (GTDB taxonomy): domain Bacteria; phylum Bacillota; class Clostridia; order SK-Y3; family SK-Y3; genus X23. Next base: position 5,250 of record JBFWMP010000130.1, on the reverse strand, counting down.
CCTGGCAGTGGAATAATTCCTTAGATGCGAAATACCTGTCATTTCTAACGCTGTAGTAATTCTTTCCTCCATATCATATCGCGGAATATTTAAATTCTCCAATCCAAAAGCAATTTCATCTTCTACAACAGTTGCCACAATCTGTGCCTCCGGATCTTGAAAAACACTGCCTATAGAACCGGCTAAAGCTGTGCAATCGTTATCTACTGTATCCTTTTGATCAACTAATACACTCCCGTAAAAATCACCCTGATAAAAGTGAGGAATGACGCCATTTAAACATAGTGCCAACGTAGACTTACCTGCCCCCGTCGGTCCCGTAATTCCAAGAAACTCACCCTCTTTTACCTTGAGGCTTATTTGACACAATGAGGCATTCTTTGAATTCTGATATACAAAAGTCAGATCGGTAATGTTTATAATACTACTCATCTTTTTTCCCCAAGGCCATTTTTATTGGATAATATAATACTTGTGCCAATACTGAATTTACAACTGCAGTCACTGCTACAACAGTTAACAAATAAGTGAATGCAGGATTTTTAGGTGTATTGATAAAAAGAATCATAAATTTAAGAATACCCACATAAGTCAAACCACTTGCAACTGTTCCGATAAATGTCACAATAAAAGGCTTAAACGAATACTTTCCAAAAGAAAGTTTAAAAGGTGCCATTACTAATATTCCTGTTGCAATCGCTCCTATAGGCTCACTGGCAAAATTAATATAAGGAATTAATGATTTAGTAGTAAAATGACATACTGCTGCTGCCACAATTCCTATTCCGATTACTTCTTTAAAAGTAGGGCGAATTAGAAGAATCGCAAGACAATACATTCCGATAACAAGATTTGGCGTAATCCCAAAAAATGGTGGTGTGTACAATCTGAGCACCGCTCCGGCAGCAATCAATATACCTGCCAACACTATATCCACCGCTTTCAGTTCTCTTTTTTCAACTTCTCTTTTCACTGCTGCTTCCATCATTCATCAACCTCCAAAATATTTTTTGTTAGTCAGTCCAAGATAAGGTATTTTGGGGCTGAGTGATGTTTATGAAAAACAAAAAAGCAGTAGGATGAAAAATCCTACTGCTGATACTCTCTTTTAAATTCAGCTAACGCAGACTCGTCTCATCTCATCTCAGCTATTTAATTAAACTCATCTCATCTCAAAACTAAACTAATATTATATCTATTATAAATTAAACCATACCTATTGTCAATATTGTTTCAAAAAACAATTTATATGATCTTATATATGGATAGCAAATTGTTCATTGATGATTTTACTATAAAAATAGGTTGCCCTTCTCATCAAATATCATCGGCTTTGGTTCTTCTAATATCTCAATATTCGGATTTTTCTTTGCTTCATCCATCATATGTTCCGATATATAGATTTCATCTATCTTTAATGTGTTTTTAATCCTGATCATTCGAATCTTATTGTAATCTACATCAAAGCATGTTTTAATTGCAGCTTGTATTGCCTGTCTGTCATTGTTCATTACCAGTGGTATTTTCGCGAATGCAACTCCTTTGGAGGTTAAAGGATTGGTATACGTTGTCGGCAAATCAATTTTATCAAACATTCTCCTTGAGCATGTATCCGCTAACCCCATTCCACCCGCATGTCCGTGGGTTTCCTCTGTAAGATCAAGCACAGCAACCCTCTGTACTTTTGACTCACAATCTACAGCAGTGGCCGTAAAACGTCCTGCAACATTTGGATCCATCCCGGTACCGCTAATATTTTTCCCGATTTCATCCACTACCAGCACGTCATATTTATCAAATAGTATTTGAGGCATACTTTTTCGTGCTTCTTCCAACAAAAGTGGCTCCTGGCTCATAATCTCTTCTTTTGGAAGTGCTATAATCTTACAAGTTTCATCATAAGCATTTTCAATAAGACCTATTCCAAATACAATGTTTGACTTTTCTAACGTAGCCTTAGCTATATCTGCTATTCTATCAGACATATATTCGAGCCCAACAGAATGACATATCTCTGCACCTTTCTGTTTCCCCGTGCCAATAACAATCATTTTAGCAATTCCACTTTCATATCTTCCTCTAAAAGATGTATGTGGCTTTATTCTTCCGACTATTATAGTTGCATCAGCTTGCATTGCATACTGGTCAAAATAAACCGGCAATCCATTCTCTGTAGTTCCTAATTGAACAACCTCCATAGTAGCCTGAATTGGTGCACCTACTGTTTGTTCTGTAATTCCTAAATTGTAAAGCACTTGTATCTGACCTTCAGCAGTTGAACCCCCATGGCTTCCCATTGCCGGTATAATAAACGGCTGGGCTCCTATCTCTTTTAAATGACTGACTATTTCTCTCAGAATAAGAGCTATATTAGCTAAACCCCTACTTCCAGCTGTAATAGCAACTCTGTCCCCTTTTCTTATTCTGTTTAAGATACCATCCTTCTCCATCTCTTTCTTGACGGTAGCAGGAATATCTTCTACCGATGACCTAGGTAACTTCTGCCTTACCCTAGCCATCTTAGGTATCTTATAGTCTTGTACTAGTTTTTCTAAAATATCCATAATACTGCTCCTCTACAAATAAAACATCTATATAATTTTATAAAGGCTTAGTATGATCATACTAAGCCTTTATAACTTCTACTTGATTATTCTGTCGTTCTTAGTTTAACCATTTCAGTTCTCCACTGCTTTAGCTCTTAAAAATTTACTTCTTTGCCTTCTATTTAACAACAAGGTTTAGCAAACCCTGCTTTCTATTTCCAAGCAGCTTAAGAAAGAAATAATTACTTAGCCATTAACTGATCCTTAAGCTTGATTACTCTATCATTTAAAGTATTCAAATATTTAGTGCTTTCTTCAGGATTTAAGAAAAACGGCGTTTGATTATAAGCTTTATCGATAGCTTCTGCATACTCTTTATTGTTTTGAGCAATATCTCCTACAGCTGTGCTGAACTTGTCAACAATCTCCTTAGGTGTTCCCTTAGGGAACAAGAAGAAATACGGTATTGGCTGTACAACATCATAACCCTGTTCTAAAGCAGTAGGGATAGTATCAAATTTTGAATTTCTCTTTTCAGTAATTACTGCCAGTGGTCTGAAATCTCCATTCTCAAAATACTGTTTTACAGTACCATATGGATTAGTGATAACATTTACATGTCCACCTTTTAATCCTGCAATTCTATCACTTGCTCCACCAAGATCTACTATATTTAACTCAGCACCTGCTTCTTTTAGCATAAGAGCTGTAAGATAGGTAGTAGCACCGGTATTTGCAGTAATTGAAATTTTCCCAGGATTGGCCTTAGAATCTTCTACAAGATCTTTTAAAGTTTGATACTTGGAACTTTTATCTACAGTAATAATATCACCAGGATTCATAGCAGCAACTCCTGCCATTTCAAAATCCTTAAATCCATACTTCGCCATCTCAGTAGCCTCATTAATGAACATAGCTGCATGATAGAACAAAACCGTATAACCATCAGGAGCAGCATCCTTTGCCTTTTTACTTCCTAATGTACCGCCATTACCATCAACATTTACAATAATAACAGGTTGTCCTAATTTTTCTTCAAGATACTTAGCATAAGTTCTTGCATTAAAATCTGTATCTCCACCTGCTTTGAAAGGAACAATAACCTGGATAGGCTTTTTAGGCCAATCTGTCTCTTTCTTTGCTTCCGGCTTTGGCTCCTCTTTCTTTGCTTCAGGTTGCGCCTGTGGTGCTGGATTGCTTTGTGGTGCTTTCTGACTGCATCCTACAGCAAACAAGGAAACTGTCATTAACATCGCAATTAGCAATGCCGATACCTTTAAATACTTTTTCATGTGAATTCCTCCTTAATATTTTATATCTATATTAAAAGCAAATTCTATGCCACTTTTATTATTTATCTTTTTTATAATATTCAGTTGCAAGATTTTGCTTTAATATGCCGTATTATCAAGCATTATCGGATAATATATTATTTTTATAAATTATTTGAAATAGAAATTCCTTTTAAAAAATATAAATATCGTACAAAAATGTATCACTTTCGAAACATAAGTGATCATTACGGGGCACTTGTGTACGGTATCGCATAGTCTATATGGATAATTATGTCTCTAAACGTATATATTACTCAATAGCGCATAGGTCATGTGACATGTCTATAATTTCAAATCCTCAATATTCATTTCTTTCATACGTCTCCATAGGGTTGCTCTGCTAATTCCCAGGCTTTTTGCAGCTTTTGATTTATTATATCTTGATCTTTCTAATTCATTTTTTATTTTTTCTCTCTCAATTTGCTTCAACTCAACCATATATGAACTACTTGAAAATGTAGTAAAATTATCACTTTGAGATGTACAAGCCGGTCTATCAATATTATTATTAAGTATTACAGCCTTAATATCATTTTCTTCAATTAGATTGCACTCACTTAATACCACAAGTCTTTCACACATATTTCTTAAATGTCTTATATTTCCGGACCATTCATGACTCATCAATGCTTCTATAGCACCAGCCGAAAGTTCATAATCTTCTTTCCCTAATAACAATTGAAATTCACGAATAAAATGTTTTGCTAATAAGGGTATGTCTGTTTTTCTTTCTCTAAGAGGTGGTATGTTAATCTTAAGAATGTCCAAACGATAATATAAGTCTTCTCTAAACATTCCTTTCTGCACCAATATACTTAGTTCTTTATTAGTGGCAGATATTACTCTAACATCCACAGGAATTATCCTATCATGTCCGATTCTTCTTATTTCCTTTTCTTGCAGAACTCGCAGCAGCTGTCCTTGTAATTTCAAAGATATTTCCGAAATTTCATCCAGGAATATTGTCCCCCTATGGGCTAGTTCGAAAAGCCCTGGCTTTCCTCCCTTAATCGCTCCGGTAAAAGCTCCTTCTACATATCCAAACATTTCACTTTCTAACAAATTCTCCGGTAGGGCAGCACAATTTACGGCTACAAACGGTCCACTCTTTCTATGACTAAAATTGTGCATACTTTGAGCAAAAAGCTCTTTTCCCGTTCCGGTTTCACCAACTACGAGGACATTGGACTCAACTCGACTAAACTTTTTTGCAGCTTGGATTACTTCATTAAGCTTTCCACTTTCTCCGATAATATTATCAAATGAATGCTTTGCAATATGCCCTCGGGTATAAATCTTTTCCCTGATTTTACTTTCCAACTCTTGAATTCTTGTTACATCATGAAAAGTGAGTACATTGCCTACATTTT